>JAYYJC010000502.1:0-2531 GCA_036146655.1 Myxococcota bacterium
GTTTTGGAAATGAGGAAAAAGGTGCACTGGCCTTCTTATAAGATTCACTTGGTTTTGGTTGTGAGTGAGCAGAATCAACGGCTGGCTTGTCAGATTGTTTGCTATACGGTGTATTCACTTCTTGAGAGATCAGATTTTCAAACCGTTCAATCGAATTTGTCGATTTAGTGTTGTAATTCAGTCCAAGCTGTATTCCGTCTGGCAGTGCAGACGGTCGATGATGTGTCACTGTTTTTGGCTTTAGTTTTTTTAAGCCATGAGTTTGTAATGCCCTTTTGATGTGTAATGTAAGCCCTTTTGAAAGTTCTTTAACTTTTTGAAATCGAACCTCTGTTTTAGCAGGATGGACATTCACATCCACATCTTCGGGTGGAACATCTAACTTCAGAACCACAACGGGAAATCGGCCTTTGGGAATAAGCCCGCTGTAGGCTTCTTTTATGGCTCTGCGTATAGCAGTGTCTTTTACATATCTTCCATTCACATACAGATATGTGTTGTTGCTACTGGTTGCTCTATGAACGCCAACGGGTGAAATCAGACCTGAAATTCGGATGTGTTCAATAGTGAAATCAACTTCAATCAGTCCTTTCCCAGCGGGGCCCAATAGCGCCTCTGCTCGTTCAGAGAGTCCAGCGGCTTTCGGTGCACGAATGGAGTTTAAGCCATTGTGAATCAACTCGAAATCAATCCAATGTCTGATGAGTGCTTGTCGAATGAGTGCTTCTTGACAGTGTGAAAGTTCCGTACTGTTGGTCCGTAGAAACTTTTTGCGTGGTGGGACATTGTAAAAAAGATTACGAACAGAAACTTGTGTCCCTTTTGGACAACCAATGTCAACGGCTTCTATGAAGTTTCCACCGTCAACTCGAATACAAGTCCCGACGGGAGCATTCTCTGTTTTGGTTTTAAGTTCAAACCGCGAAACAGCTGCAATAGAAGGAACTGCTTCGCCCCTGAAACCGAGTGTCATGACCTTAAAAAGATCTGCATCAGTCTGAATTTTTGATGTGGCATGGCGATGTAGGCAAAGTTCCGCATCTTTTGAGGCCATTCCTTTGCCGTTGTCTCGCACGAGAATGAGCCTTTTCCCACCATCTTGAAGCTCAACTCTAATTTCATCGGCCCCTGCATCAATGGAATTCTCGACAAGCTCTTTGAGCGCTGCAGCTGGACGCTCAACCACTTCTCCAGCAGCGATTTTATTGATGGTCTTGTCATCTAATACACGAATCATGACCTTTTACTCCTGCTGTTTTTTCTCCCACAACCGTCTCTTTTCTCTTAGTTGGATTCGAATTGGAGAACCCACAAAGACAAACCTCTCACGGAGGCGATTTTCAAGATAACGGCGGTAACTTGGAGGAATTGCATCTGGAGAGTTTCCCCAAATCACATAGGTTGGTGGTCGAACCCGTGTTTGAGTCATGTAATTGAGTCTTACTCTGTGATGGTGTTTCTGAGGTGGTGGATTTTGAGCGACAACATCGGCCAAAAAGCGATTGATTTTCGAAGTACTAATGCGTCTATCGAAGTTTTTATATACTCTTTTGACCTCTGGCAAAATACGATGACACCCTTTACCGGTAAGCGCTGAAATAAACAGGACTGGTGCCCATTGAAGATGTGGTAGCGTTTGTTGAAAATCATCAAGTAAAACAGAAGAATTTCGTTCTTCCATTTTCTTGACCTCATCCCATCGGTTGATAAGTATGACGCACCCTCGCCCCCTATCCGAAATAAGTGCTGCCAGACGAGCATCCTGTGCCGTAAAACCTTCAGTTCCGTCAATCATCAGCAAGCAAATATGACACCGTTCAATGGTACGAATGGCTCTTGATACAGCATACCCTTCCAATCTGTCATCAATACGAGCACGGCGTCTGATGCCTGCCGTGTCGACAAAGCACCATTCCGTGCCATCAATGTTGATTTGAGAGTCTACAGAATCCATTGTGGTTCCGGGCATGTCGTGAACAACTTGACGCTCTTCTCCTAAAAATCGATTAATTAGGGTTGATTTTCCAATGTTTGGCCGTCCAAGAACCGCTACTCTAAATATTTCGGGTTCTTCTTCCTCTGCTTCAGATTTACTTTCTGAGTCCTCGTCTTCAATTGCTTCTTTAGGTTCAGCATTGAGATACCAATATCCATCTGCACTTCTCTTCTCTTGTTCATCATCGTCCCATTCCTCTACCTCTATGGGTACGCCACCTATGGGCTGGAGTCCTGAATCTGCTTCACCATAGTTTTCAGGTAACCGTTGTTCAATTGCATCCAGCAGTGAAAAAATTGAACGGCCGTGTTCTGCAGATACACAGACCAAGTTTGGAAATCCAAGGGCCCAAAAATCTGCAGCTTCAAGTTCGTGATCATATACATCACACTTGTTCACCACAAGAATCATTTTATCGAGTGATTCAGTGCTTAAGTGAGATCTTAAATACTTGGCAGTTAGTTCGTCAGCAGCCGTTAAGCCCAATTGGCGTTCCACGACAAACAAAATCACATCCGCCAATTTCATGGCAGTA
>JAYYJC010000503.1:0-10000 GCA_036146655.1 Myxococcota bacterium
GGAACAGTGGTGTCACTGGGTGCCCAAGTTCCATTTGTGGGACCGTCGGTTCTATAAAGCGGTACTCGGCTCGCCCCTCATCTATGAACTCGAAAAGCGACTGGGCAACTCGCAAATACAGTCTTTGGCTCAAAAACAAAAACTCATTCACAAAGACAGTTTTGACCTTGTCCAACAAGAACTTAAACTTGTCGGACATTACGATCTTCTTGTGGGCGGGGCAGAAGTCACATACAAAGACAAAACAATCCCGCTTCGAAGCCTTCAGGCCATCATCGAAGGGCCCGTACGAAACAACCGACGAACCGCACTTCACACCTACTGGAACTGGTTTGAGGAGAACGGACCAGAACTCGACGAAACCTATCAATCCCTGCTTGCGATTAGAACCGATCTCGCTCATAATCTGGGGTGGAAGAGTGTTTCTGAGTTCATGTATGCCCGCTATGAAAGAACATCTTATCATGCAGGTGAGATTGGTCATTTCAGAAATGCGCTCAGAGAAATCCTGTCTCCAATACTAGAAGACATTTCAAATCGGCAGCATCAACTCCTGAGCTTAGACACCCTTCAACCATGGGATGTGGGCGCCTATCATCCCCAAGGCAATCCATTGCCCGTAGAGACAAAAGGCTGGCTGTGGAACAGAGCCCAAGAGATATTTCCCAAAGTGAGCAGTCGCTTTGATTCGTTTTTCCAAAGTACACACTTGGACGTTCAAATCGCACCAGATGCACACCCCTCAATCGAAAGCCATGGCAAGTTATCTGATACCCATCTACACATCACGATGAACACCGAAGGTACCATGGGTGACATCACTTCATTGTCCAATTTAATGGTTGAGATGCTGGTACAGCGAGTCGCCCAAAACTCCCCATATGGGGTTCATATTTCTCCAGACAGAGCCCATATTTTGAAGAAGATTATGGCCACTCTATGTCTGCCACACATTGAATTTTTGTTCCCAGATGAAGCAGAACAATTCCGTTTGACTTATCTGTTGCGTGAACTCAAGACCCTGAACCAACGCTTAATGCAGGATCACTTCGAACAGCTTGTTTACAGCAAGCCAAATGCCACTGCAGGAGAGCGAAATGGCATGTGGAACAGAGTGGAAACGCTCTATGATCCAAAAATCAATTGGGGAAATCTGGAGTGCCCCGCAGAGGGGGGTGCTTGGCAAGCGCAAGCCAGACTCTTCACCCATCCATTTTCTGGAATTGGAGAAGCCCTTGCCATTCCGTATGGTTTTCAATTTTTCAGATTTCAACAAGAAAATCCGCATCGAGCCCAAACCCGTTTTGAATATCTGTGTGACGAAAGTTTTGGGCCCAAGTCTGCTCAGAGCTTACTGGACATAAAGTCTTTTGAGCCCCTTGACATCAAAGTCATCGAGACCCTGATTTCAGATACCAAACGCCAAGCATTTTCAATGATGACTTGAGGGCAACATTCTCCTAAAGAACCACGGGTTCAGGTTGGATTACAGTTTAGAGAATGCACGGCGATTAAGCCGGCCCAATCCGAGTCAACGCACCGTTGACTTAATTCTTCTGTCCTGGCCAACCCATTGGGATGATACGCAACTGATCTTCTGTTAATTGGGGAACGATCAGGCGGTTATGGCGTTGATCAACCGCAAAATCAGCAGGTGACTTCACACCCTCCGCCAGCGTGTTGACGGCGCCATCTGGAGACAATTGATAAATTGCTTGTCCCTCCCAAGAAGACACCACAACCGAGCGGTCTCTCAAAACCGCAACGCCATCTAAGCCTGCGGTCGGAACGGTCCACTTTTCGTCAATCTGACCTGTGGGCAACAGTCGAAGCACAGTAGAAGAGGCAAAATCAGCCACAAACAAATGAATTCCTTGAATGGCCAAGCCATTGGGTTTCATTGGGGACAAATCACCAACCAACTCTGATTTACCCTCTTTGTATATTCGATGAATTCGCCCCTTTCTGCTGTCGCTGACATAAGCCTCATTGAAACCACAAACCAAATCGTTGAGAAATGTGGCGCCTTCGATGGACACATCGTACCGAAACTCACCGGTATGTACTGACACCACATGAATCACATCAATGTCAGCAATGTAGAGTGAGTCATCTAAAATGCACATGCCTTTGGGGGCATTTAGAGTCACGCCAGATGTAAAGTCCTCGGAAATCAATTGGCCATCCAAATTCAACTCAAGAATCTGACCAAGTCCATCCTTCTGGTCTGGTTGTCCCACAATGTTTGAGACCCACATCCGACTGGTTTCAAAGTCAATCAACACAGACTCAGGCTGCTGAAATTGAGACAGTGTCCACAGTTCTGGTTCGAAAGTTGGGTCTTGAACAACGGTTGAAGTCAAATCAACGGCCACGCCGTCTGAGACAGTGACTTCTGTCTCGGTCGACGGATTGACTACGGGAGGTGCAGTGGTTGGTCCATTAGATGCACAGGCCCAAAAAAGCAGACAATTCAGCATGGTGATTCTCCAAAAACAAGAACAGGGTTGCGTGTGCAACCCTGTTTGTAAGTTAACGCATTGCGTTGGTACTTTCTAGTTGAAGCCCCAACCAAACCAAGGGCTGGCGCTGTAATAACCGTTGTCGGCCATGAATACGGCTCCGGTGAAGTCGACTTGAGCGTTGGCAATGCTGCCATCATCATTGACGGTGAGTTCACCACCAGAAATGTCCCAAGCTTGTCCTCGGTTGACATCGTAGTACTTAAAGCTACCATCGATGACATCGGTACCAACATAACCAGCATAGTAGTACTTGCTGTTGTTGGCCCAATCGTCTACATTCTCAGCAAGAGATGCTTCAAGATCGGCTGTGAGTGTACCAAAACCAAATCCGTAGCTACCAGCTTCAAGTGCAGCGATGCTTGAACCCCAGGTTCCGAGTGGATCAACATTGTCGCAAGCACCTTCTTTGCCGATGTAAGCAGAAGCATCGATGGTCCAAGCCAACCAACCGCCGCCATCAACAAAAGCAGTACCATCATCTGTGGTTGCGGTACTGGTCGCATCAGCAACCATGGTGTTGTCGAACTCAAAGGTCAACCAGCAAGAATAGGTTGGATCGTAATAGGTCGTGGTTAGGTTATCGATATCGGTCAAGAGAACGATAAAAGTTCCACCCAAAGAAGAACCACCGAAGGTCACGCTGGAAATTTCATTGTTGGCGTAAGGTGCTTCAATGGCAAAACCAAGAAATGAAGGTTCAAAGTAACTTGGCGGTGCTGTAACATCGGTATCATCAGCGTCATCAGAATTGCTGCTGTCATCTGCCGCTGTATCGTCGCTGTCTTCAGATGCAGAGTCACCTTTTTCGGCGGTACATGCAATGCTGAGGCTCAGCATAAGTAGGCTTAATTGTCGCATTTTAGTCTCCTCAAAATAAAAATGGCCCAAGCAACTTACCTAAGGAAACATGGGCTGTCAACTTATTGACACAAAAGTTCACGGTTGCCACCCATTCGTAACATTGCTCGCCACACCCCCTCGAGGGTGATACTGAGTACCATCTCTTCAATTCACAACACGCACATGTCCAAACCCAAGCGCCATCCAGGTGATCGCAACTTTGATGACCTCGTCCATCGGTTTTCAAATCGAATCACGAACAGCCTAAAGGGAGAAATGAGGCTTCATTTGGTTCAAACTGAACTGGAAGCCTGGTGTCCCCCCACAACCCCTCCTATGGTGATGCTCGATGCGGGAGGTGGCTTTGGTGCATTGTCTCGTCTGTATGCTGAGGCAGGACATCAGGTCCACATTTGTGACATTTCCAATGAGATGCTGCAACATGGCCAACAACTTCACGGTGAACAGTCAAATATGACTCACCATGTGTGCCCCGTCCAAGCGCTTGACATCGAAGCTGTGGATCTCATTTTGTGTCATGCGGTCCTGGAATGGGTGGAAGACCAGGCACAATTTATTGCACATCTCTCACGATTGTTAAGGCCCAAAGGACGCCTGTCTCTCCTCTTTTACAACCGTCATGCACTGCGCTTTAAGCGGATGTTGTACGGGGAAATTGAGCGCTTATTTGCCCCCTGTGAAACCGGACATGGAAAAAGCCTAACCCCCTGTTATCCATGTGATCCAAATCAAATTAAAGAATGGCTGACGCAATGTCAGTTCGAGTTAGAATCAGAAAGCGGAATTCGGTGTATCTCCGATTACATCGACCCAAGCATTTTAAAAACCATGGATAAAAATATGCTGTTCGAAGCTGAAAGGCTGTTGTCTACGCAGTCTCCATATCGAGAAATGGCCCGCTACATTCACATCAGAGCCAGAAAGCAATGATATTTTGGGCATTGCTTTCGTGTCAAAGTTCGACCCCTTCGTCAGAATTGATTGAAGCAGTCGATTGCACAACCGCTTACCAAAACAGCCAAAACCAAGCGTCACCCCAAGACTGGGCTGTTTCATTGCCCACCCACGACGGCCAAATTCTATTCATCGCTGAACACCATGGACAAGCGCACCAAATTGACCAACTTACCGATGCCATTGCGCTTATGTCCGACAGACCAGGACCCCTATGGTTTGCGGCAGAATGGCTGCCATTTACAGCCACAGAGAAACTGAATGAACTGGTTCAAAAGCCCATTTGGGACTCACAACAGTGGTGGGATGTGGTGGCAGAAAAATATTACATCGCCCCGCTGGAAATCACCAACTACGCAGAACCCCTTAAAACCATCATGACACTCAACCAAAAGCGCACTGAGCCCATACAAATCCTCGGTTTGGCGCCGGACTGTCGATTTCAACAGCACCAAACAAAAGGTGCAGTCACGGCATGCCTCTCTCAAAGAGAACGCGCAATGGAAAGCCGTGTGCGAGACACATTTTCTGCTCGCAGCAACGGCATGATGGTCATTAGCACAGGCTACCGTCATGCGCAGCTGGCACAGAGCAACCCCAAGGGTCCCACCCCTTTGGCCATGCGCTTGGCCAAAGACTATTCCGTTCAATCGGTTCTGCTGAGCGGCCAAGAAACGGATGGTCTAAGCACCTGCAAAGGCCTATTCGATTCGTTCCAGTCCGATCAGGTCTTAGCGCTCAATGTGCTTCCGCACTCTGCGCTCAACACGAACTGTCTCAGTCCAGACGAAACACACAACACCATTGCACTGTCAGTGGCCTTCACGCATCTGTGGCACCGCCCCTCCCCTTGGCGAACGGGGACAATGCGATCCCTCGAAAGTTGGACGGCCATGGGTGAAGAGACTTTGCGTGGCTGGTCTCGCTTTCGATTTGAACTGCTCGGTGACATGGAACTGGGACCCAATCCTCAGACCTGGAAAGCGGCCACTGAGAGTCAAAACACCAACCGCTCACCTCTGATACAGACAACATTTGACTGTACAGAACTCCCACAACTGACAAGACAACATCAGCCGTGACCCCCTATCCAGTACTGCAAAGCCAGCAGCTGGGGCAAAAACCGGTGAAAGTCATTTGGCAAAATACCCCGATAGTGCTGTTTAGAGATCACACCCGCACGGCTTGCGCATTCTACGACAAATGCCCCCACTTGGAAACCCCATTGAGCGATGGCTGGGTCGCAGACGGCCGTTTGGTTTGTCCATGGCATCAATGGGAATTTACATCCGATGGACAGTGCCGTTATCCGATCAGTATGACGCAATATCAATGCCAGACCTATGCGGTTCAAGAAAGCCATGACTGGATTTGGGTGGGCCAAGTGACTGCCTTTTCAACCCATCAGGGATTTGCTTTGAGCCCACCGCAAATCGATTTAAGCCGAAATTTAGCAGACTGGAGACCAGAGGGGCTGAGCACATCTAGACCCGATAGAGCCCGTCTGGGCATGATGGGTCAGCACTGCGAGGTCCAACTGTTTCACAATACAAGCCCGAACGAAACTCACACACGGGTCGGGATCTGGTATCCGCTTGAATGGCCTGCAGATCCGGATCGACCCAAAATTTCAGACATTATGAAATCAGCACTGACTCATTTACAGAACGGAGCGTTCAATTAATGGGCCATCCCATTGACACTTGGATATAGTATAACCATGATCTATCTCCTTCTTGCCTGTCAAAATGAACCCAAAGAATCCGGTTCCACCCTTCCCCCGTTGGACCTCACCGAGCTCCTAGACGACCAAACGGCCCGCGCTGGCACGGTCACAGATGCACAAGCACTGTTTTCGGGTGCTTCTGCAGAAGGACAAGTGGGAGACATTAAGCTCTACAACAACCGGGTTCAATTCATAATTCAAGCGGATCGTCCCAGTGCGTATTACATCGGGTATGGGGGTCAGATCATCGATGCGGATATCATACGCCCCATTGGACAAACCGGACGAGACCTCATCGATGACTGGATGCCGATGGTTGGTCTGGGACGGATCATTGCACCCCAAACCATTGAGATCATTGACGATGGGAGAAATGGAGGTGCGGCAGTGGTTCGTAGCATTGGTCACTGTGCGCCCTTTTCGCTTTTAGAAGGGGCGCTCGAAAATGAGTCTTTCATACAGGACTACAGCTGTAAAGTCACCACAGATTTTATATTGGAGCCAAACAGCCATCTGCTGCGACTTGAGAGCACCGTCGACTGGAAAGACGAGGACACCACCATTCAGATGGGTGATTTTGGAATGATGGCCCTCGAAGTCTCAGACTTTTGGAATCCACAAGCCGGCTTGGATGGTTCTGGGACCGGTGATTGGCATGGCTTGATTGGAGAACACAACGACATTGCACTGGGCATTTTCAGTGACGATGCCCCCTTCCCCCCTTCAACAACTCAAGACATTCTGTCTACCACTGGCCCGGTGATGTCGGGATTTGGGCCCTACACTACCGTTGAAGAAGGCGAATCCTATGTGTTCTCTCGGTACTTTGGCGTCGGGCCAGACATGGCCGCTTTAAGCGACGAATGGCTGTCCGTTCGTGGTCAAAATACGGAACGCCACAGCGGAACGGTCATCAGCGGCGGAACGCCTGTGCCTGGTGCAAGGGTACACATCATCGATGACACAACCGATGCTCCTTTTACAGTGGCCTTTACAGATGAAAACGGTGAATGGTCTGCCAATGTACCAGCAGGCGGAAGCTATAGCGTTTTGGCCACTGGGCGAGGACGGACTGCACAGTTCAATTATCCAAAGGGATTTGGACACTACGGAATCTATGCTGATTCGTTGCACAAAGCCGTTGTTCTGGACAGCTTTGATCCCACTGCCAACTATCAAAATCCACCCATCGCAGTGGGCATGGAAAGCAGCGCCATTCAAGACATTGCGGCCGGCAACCCCATCGAGTTACCTGAAGCAGGTCAAGTTCAAATTTCCAATCCAGACGGCATTCCCACTCTGGTGCTTCTCACCAAAACCGAAAACCCCGTATTCAATGATTCTCGCTACCTCATGAAATTTGATGGAAATGCAGTGTGGGCGTATGTACAGTCAGAGTCAATGACACTGCCCATCGCTGATGGAGACTATGAGGTCATCGCCACCCGCGGCATGCGTTGGAGCCGCCAAGAAGACACTCTCACCGTGACAGGTGGGGCAGACATTGGCTTCACGCTGGACCTCAATAAAGTCATCGATTTGCCCGACCTGCGTGTGATAGATCCGCATACCCACGCCACCCCCTCCGGAGATGGCCGAATCAGCATGGCCAATCGGCTATCGGTGGCAGCCACAAATGGCATAGACATCCATGTCAGCACCGATCACGATCATGTGGCCAATTATGGGCCACTGCTCAATGCAATGGGTCTCTCTCCCCACTTAGAAACCGTCATTGGTGAAGAGGTTTCCACCGTATTGAGGGGCCATTTTAACATCTACCCAGCCCTAGAAAATCCCGATTCAGAGTTCAATCGAGGCGCAGTGCCTTGGTGGCAAAACATGTGGACAACGCCAGAACTCTTTGATCAGATGCAAGCGACTGCGCCCAACGGAGTCATCCAACTCAACCATCCAATCGGCAACTCTGGAATGATCTCCTACGCCGAATATGACATTGGTTCAGGTGCAATTGAGAGCCCTGAACATTGGTCATCGGACTTTGTGGCGATGGAAGTTCTCAATGATGGCGACTACGCAGAGTACTTGCCGAACTACATTAGCTTTGTCTCACGGGGACTAACCCCAACCCCTGTTGGGGTTAGCGACAGTCACGGACTGGACAACGGAGTCGGTGACAATTTCACCCTTGTTCCAGCCACCAATGCAGAAGCGGCCATCACGGCCATGCGGGCGCAACGGACTGTTGTATCAAGAGGCCCTTTTGTCTTGGCGACCATTGATGACCAATGGGCACCTGGCAACACTTACATTGGTACACAAGAACTCATGCTCGAGGTTTATGCCCCAGATTGGGTCGCACTCTCCGAGGCTGAAATTTGGGAAAACGAGGTACTCATTGAAACCATCCCGATCGATACCGAAGACAGTGGGCTGCGACTCTCGACAACGGTCTCTCTGTCTCCGGACAGTGATGCGCACTATATCGTACAGGTTCATGGGACAGAATCTTTAGAAAAGCCCTACAGCGGCTTACCTTGGGCCATGACGGCGGCCATCCGAGTTGATTTGGACGGGGATGGTTGGGAACCGATTCGAGACGCCATTTTGGACTAATTCCAAGGACAGTGCGCACTGCTCCGCTCACCCCTCAAGCGTTGACACCAATACCCATTAAAGCAGGCAGTGCCCAGCTGTACCGTCAAGTTCACAAGCGGTTCAAATGGGTTTTTGGCAGGAAATTCCGCTCATCGCAAAAAATAGCATCAAGACCCACGATAGGTCGAATACCCGTAGGGACTCAACAACAAAGGAATGTGATAATGCTGCTCTGGGTGATGCACCACAAAGGTAATTTGTGCTTCGGGATAGAAAGGATCAATCCCTTGAGCTTCAAAATAAGGTCCCGTTGAAAAGAGCATTCGGTAGGTCGCTGCTTCAAGACTTCCGGGCGCAAGCAAATCACGGATCCGGCCATCGGCGTCTGTCACCCCCTCTGCGAGGAGACTGTAGCCGCCTTCGGAATTGAGTTGACACAGTCGAATGTGAACCCCTTGGGCTGGGCAGCCTCGGGCGGTATCAAGGATGTGGGTGGTAATGGGACTCATGGCAATTTCTCCAAACGGATTCGGGTGATTTTGGCTTGCTCTGCGGCTGCCAAGTGCCATTCAACATCAGGCGGATTGCCCAACCGAGCCTGCAGCAAGCTCAGCATTTCGGAGGCACTTTTACCCGTGGCACAGACAATAAAGATATAACCAAAACGAGCTTCGTAATCGATATTGCCTTGAGAAAGAGCCTCAAGGACAGCATCTGAAGCCTGTGATACACTCGCTTGTTCTGAAGCAGACCAACTTGCAGTGTTTTGAAACTTGGCCCGAAGCGATTCGATGTTGGCGCCAATTTTGGGATGATGCGAGAAGGCCTCAAGAACATCAGAACGGTTCATTTGGGTCCAACACCGGTCTGCAGCCTCGAAAACCGCAGCATCGCAAGAGAATGGACGGGCTTCGAGCATTAACTGAACCCAGCGTGAGGCGCCACAGCACCGCTGTAATGCCGCACAAAATTCGGTATCTGTCCATGCATTGAGTTGTTCAAACAATTTCATTGATCATCGTCCTCAGTCGGCCATTTTAAGAATGAAGTTGGAGTCACAAGCGGCCTCTAAGAAGTTGAGTTCCAATGGGTGCTCCAATGACTCCCCCATCGTGATACACCGCCCGTCCACGAAGGTAAACGGACTGTATCTGGCCGTCAAAATGTCGACCAAGGTAAGGAGAATTCGTGTGTCCAAAGCGCAGCGTTTCAGGCTGAAGGACAAAAGAAGCATTTGGATCCCAGACCACGAGATCCGCATCGTAACCCACTTCGAGTTTTCCTTTGCGGTGGCTTATCCCCGCCAATTGTGCCGGCCGTGTGCTCAGCCACGGCACGAGCCTTTCCATGGAAATCCCTCGGGCTTTGGCGGCAG
>JAYYJC010000504.1:0-13624 GCA_036146655.1 Myxococcota bacterium
TCCAGATGGCGGGAAGCCCCATTTGAAGTGAAGAAATGCCGTTCCAAGCCTCATGAAAATTACCGGTATCATCCTTTGTAAGCTGCGAACGACAGGATGAGTGGGCACTCACAATAAAATCGATGGTGCCATCGAGCAACCCCGCCCAGAGTTTGTCTCGGTTAGCGGCCTCTCGAATGGGCGGTGCACACTTGAACTGCGTTTGACGGTCCTGAATCTCTTCGGCACTAAAGCACAAATAATGTGGACAAGTTTCAACGGTCAGTGGAAGACCCTCGGCTTTGGCAGATGCGATCATCGGCAATGCCTCGGCAGCGGACAAATGCACCACATGAACGGCGCAGCCTGTTTCTCGACAGAGTTCAATCAACAGTTCGATGGCTGCCACCTCCCATTGCGCTGGTCGAGACTCTAGGTAGCTTTGATAGGCCGTGGGGTCAGAAGTGATGCATGGTGCATCAAGTTCCAGCTCCGCATGAACCAAGAGCGGAACATGGAGGCGTTTTAAAATGACCATGGCATCACGGAGTGTGAGGCGGTCAGACGCTGGAAAGTCATCGTTTCCAGAAGGAAAGAGAAAGGCTTTACAGCCCAAAGCACCGCCAAGCATCAAGCCCTCTAGCCATTCGATGTTACCCGGAACAACGCCTCCCCAAAAACCAATATCGACATACAGTTTTTGGTCCAAAGCCGCCTTCTTTTCTTCTAATGCGGACACAGAGGTGGTGACGGGCGTGCCGTTCAAAGGCATGTCGACCATTGTGGTGACACCGCCACACAGGGCAGCTTGAGTGGCGGCTCGAAAGCCATCCCAATCCGTTCGACCAGGCTCACTTAAGTGAACATGACAATCAACCATCCCTGCCATTACGGCCTTGTCTTCGACATCAAAGACATGCATCCCTGCGGGTGCCTCATCACAGACATCGATGATTTTTTCTCCATCAATAATGACCACCCCTGAACGAACCCCACTTTCCAG
This sequence comes from Myxococcota bacterium, assembly GCA_036146655.1. GTDB lineage: Bacteria > Myxococcota_A > UBA796 > UBA796 > UBA796 > JAYYJC01. The sequence continues at coordinate 983 of JAYYJC010000504.1, forward strand.
TAGAATGTGCGTCGAACGGAGGCCCCAACTCATTTAAGTTTGGCTCCACCTGCTATCCATGCAGCCAGTTTCAACCGCTCATCATCGGTGATCTGTGTAATGTTGCCCGGCGGCATGGTCTGAGAGTCGATGGCCATGGTTTTAATTTTTTGGGCCACGGCTTGCACCTGCTTGGGATCATCGTACATCACCCCTTGAGGGGCAGAATCAATGCCTTCAAAGGTGGGTTGAGCCGCATGACAAGGCAAACAACGCTCGGAAATAATCGGCTCAATGTCAGCATACACCACTGCTGGTGCCCCAGCATCCGCCACTTCAGGGGGCGTACTGTTGGGACGTGAGACAAAAGCCAAAGCCATCATAGCCACGGCGGCCACTGGTAAAATCCAAACCTTGTGCTGCCCCTTGTGCTTCAAATTAAAGTAATGGCGTGCACCGGCACCAATCAGAGAGAGGGCAGCCAGAACAGCCCAATTGAAGGTGTGTCCGTAGGTCATTGGAAAGTGGTTGCTGATCATGATGAAAAGCACCGGCAAAGTAAAATAGTTGTTGTGGAAAGACCGCAGGGCTCCCGCGTCGCCCAGAGAGGTATCCGGCTCTTCTCCTCGAATCATGGCATCCACCATGGTGCGCTGATTGGGAATGATGACAAAAAAGACATTGGCCGCCATCATGGTTCCCACCATGGCCCCGACATGAATGTACGCAGCCCTGGCACTAAATATGGAACACAGTGCGTATGTGGCGCCCACCATTAGAGCAAAGCCCACCGTGGCAAAAGCCGTGGGAGACTTCGAAAGCGGTGATTTGCACAACTGGTCATAAATCACCCACCCACCCACCAAAAAACCAATGCTGATGCCAATGGCTTGGATGGGTGTCAGGGCCATGATGCTGGCGTCAATGAGATAAACCTTGGCGTTAAAATAGTACACCACTGCCAACAACGACACACCGGTCACCCATGTGAAATAGGCTTCGTATTTAAACCAATGGAGGGTTTTGGGGAGAACCGCAGGTGCACCGGCAATCTTCCGAACATGGTAAAAATGCCCCCCATGAACGGCAAAGAGTTCGCCGGCCGTTTCTCCATCGGCCTGTTCAGGCGGTCGAATATTTTGATTGAGCCAGTTGAAGTAAAAGGAGGTGCCAATCCAAGCCGCACCGGTAATTAAATGCAACCATCGAAAGAGCAAATTGAGCCAATCGCCAATGTAGCCATCCATAGAATGTGCCTCCGTTCTGACTCTTGATCATAGACGAGCCACTGGCTTTTTGTCAAGATGCACACCTTGATGTGGGCAGCAAATGAGACAGATTGATTAAAAAATTCACCCTAGACCGATGGACAGTACCAACATAAGACCTTCATCTGGTGCCTATACCGAGTAGGTGAAGCCATCAGCCTGATGAACGAAGGCCTCAAACACCCCCATGCCCGGAAGGCAGAATGCCTTGTGACACGCCTATTTCTCAACCGAACCCACGGATTTACCCGACATTGGCGACCAAATGTCTTAAAATAAACAACCGTTCACGCACCTTGAGGTCGCCATGTCTCGTCTTCACATTCCGGAATACACCGATTTTTTATCAGAAAATACCATTCAGGCTGCGCTGAGGCATTCCGAACCTGCTGTTGGCGTACCGGATTTGATGATTGCCAACGGGCTTCAAGCCGATTTTCCAGACATTGAAACCCCTCAAGCCCTCCAGATGGTTTGTGATGTCTACGAAATCATGGCACCCAAACTCCAGCGCATACTGGCCCAGCGGGTGATCGATCGACGGTTCATTGACGAAGAGACCAAAGCCTGTGTGCTACGAAATGCAGCACACGGCAGAGATTTCCACTCTCCAAACTACGAAACGGTCATTGGCCGACGAGACTCAATGGGGCGCCTTGTGGTGGGCCCCCATGCAGCCCCCCCACCGGCCAGACCCGTGCGCATTCCAGACTTCCTTCAGGGCGAACATGTCACACTGTTTGGCCCCCCCGACACCGAAAAAATGTCGATCAACGCCATCAATGCATTGCACCATACGCTGCCTGACGAGGACCCCATTGTGGAAGAATTGATCAGCGAACTGGGCGATGTACCGCGCTGGGGCGCAGACAATGAAGACTCTAAAACCCCCATCATGCGAAATTACCTCAAAGCCTGTCGAAACCTCATTGGGTGTTTTGACCACAGCCTTGAGTTTACCGACCCCAAAAATGGCAAGCACTATGCCTTGGTCGATGAGCAACGGGCCATTCCCATCAAGCGCATTCCAGGCTTGGCCCTTCCAGATGGCAACCACATTTACAAGAACCATCCCCTCCCACTGCACCTCTTTGATTTTGTGCTGCACATGGTTCACAATTGGAACCGGCCTGAGGCCCTCATATTTTACATCCCCAAACTTGAAAACGAAGAAGAAGCGGCCTACCTCCATGCGCTTATCCACCTGGTCGAAAAACAGATCAAGGCCAAGCATCCAGCGTATGTCATGGGATCTGTGGGATTGTTTATTGTCTTTGAAAATCCCCGTGCCATCTTTCGAATTCGAGAAATCGCCGACACACTCTTTCCTTACTTCATTGGTGGCAGTTTGGGCTGGCATGATTTTCTCGCCAGCACAGCGCGACTCTTTCGCTTTGATCCCAACTACCGCATCCCCGTAAAGGCCGATCCGAACATCGTCATCAATCACATTAAAGAATCGCACGACATTTTGGTAAAGTCACTGGCTCCGATTGGGGCCGTGTGCATTGGCGGAATGTACGGCACGCTGTACGAGAACGGGAATCCCGCATCTTTTGAAATCAGCATCATTGGCTACATCAAAGATGTGGTGGCACAACTCAAAAGAGGACTCAATGGGTTTTGGGTGGCCCACCCAAATTTTGTAAGACTGGGCTTGGCACTGGTCTCGGCCTGGCGAAGACGAGAAAGAGACCCTTCGGATGACAGCCTTGAGCGTCTCATCCGGTCCTTGGTCGACACTCCAGAGGAAATCGATGTCTTATTGCGCTTTGTGCATGGTCCCGATGTGGATGGCCTGCCTGCAGACGACCCCTTGTATCTCAGAGGTGTATTGGCAGCGGATCTCAAAGAGTCGGATGTCATTTCAAACAACGACGAAGCCGAAGTCAGATACAATATTTTTCAAGCCCTGCAATATTTGGCAGACTGGCTGTGCGGGAATGGCTGCGTGGCCTTGCCCACCCTTGTAACCAATCAAAAGGGAGAGTCTGTTTTTGTGCGAATTATGGATGATTTGGCCACCACCGAACGGTCACGGTGGGAACTGTGGGCTGAGGTCTTTCATGGACGCGTCACAAAGACTCAATTTGAGAATCTGTTGGACGATGAATATGCGGGGATCTGTGTGGGGGAACCCCGGTCTGGACACCGAATTCAGGTGCCTTACAACACGGTTACGGCACCGTGGTATCCCATCGCCAAATCAGTACTCCGTCAACTGGTCTTGGCCGAAAATCCAGTAGAGTTTGTACCGCAACTCATACTTCGTCACACCCTCGAGTTTGCCCGCACGGAGGTCTGCGCTGTTGACACTCAAAATTAATTTGTAAGTTTATTTTTTTGAAATGCGGTATGCTTTTAGACGAAGCCCCTATTGCCTCCGAGCATGTCATGGAAGTCAACCAAGACCCCAAAGTCTACACAGCCCCAATCCTTGAAAATCTAGAAGATTGTACGGTTTCAGCACACAGCAATGTGGGGACTGTTCGCTCTGAAAATCAAGATTTTATGGGTTTTATTGCCTTTGAGGGGTATCGACTTCTGGTGGTCTGTGATGGGATGGGTGGACACAGCGGTGGCTACGAAGCCAGCCGAATGGCTGTGGAAGCCATTTTGGCACATGTGCCCGCACATCTGGCAGAAGACGGCATTGAAAAAACCCTGAACGATGCCATCGAAACCGCCAATGAGACACTCCAAGCCTTTGCCAAGGAAAACCCACAGTTCAAAGGCATGGGCACCACAGCCGTCATGTGCTTAATGAAAGACGGACAAGTCTGGCTGGCACATGTGGGAGACAGCCGAGCCTACCTTATCCGTGAGGGTGAAGTCAGGCTCCTGACCTACGATCACACCTGCATCAACCGACTCGTTCTCATGGGCAAAGTCAGCTACGAAGACTCCATTGATCATCCGATCGGACACATCTTGGAACGATCGGTTGGGGTTGAAAGAACCGTCCTCAGCGAGGTGAGCGACGAAGAGATCTGGCTGCAAAAAGGAGATCAAATCTTGCTCTGTTCTGACGGCTTTTCGGGACTCGTCGTGGACGACGACATTTCGTCGCTGTGCCAAGCAGACTTCCCACTCCACGAACGCGTGGCCAAAATGATCGAGTTTTCGCTGGAGCGCTATGCCGATGACAATGTCACCATTGGAGTTTTGGAGTATCTCGCAGATGGATTTCCAGATAAGCCCGTTCCAGAAGACAAGCGGGAACAGCTCAAAAATATCAAATTGGACTTTGATGCCATTGCAGATCTTGAAACCGCTGATCCACCGGAAACACTTGACCCCTTGCCAAATCTCTCAGATTCAGACGCAGAATCGGAGACGGGGCCTTACTTGGTCAACGAACCTGACAACAACAACACCCTGATTGTTCTATTTGGGGTGCTGGTGGTATTGGTGCTGGGCTTTAGCTTGTTTAACCAAGAGCCTCCTTCTGACGCACCAATCGTTACACCTGAAAATGTGTTGGCGCCACCGGAGACACCTGAAGTGGAAGATGGAACTCCAGAGGCCGCAGAAGGCGAAGCCGAAGACGCTGATACAGAAGCGACGGAAGGCGAGGCAGAGGCCGCAGAAGAAGACGCCACTGATGCCGAAGGCGAGGTCGCAAACACACCAGAAGCGGCGGAAGCTGAAGAAGACGCCACTGATGCCGAAGGCGAGGCCACAACCACCCCAGAAGCAGCGGAAGGCGAGGCAGAAGCTGAAGAAGACGCCACTGATGCCGAAGACAGTCCAAGCCCTGTAGACGCCCCAACCGAGACAGAGTAGGCACTCAAAACAGTGCTTGTTGCCGGAAGGACACCCCAACAGGGGTGGTCAACGGTTATACTGTCGGTATCCACGCCTGTGTGCCCTTCAGCTGAAGCCCCAATGTCTGATATTATTCTGACCACACTCAATGCCAAGTACATCCACAGCTCCTTTGGGCTGCGTTACCTCAAGGCCAATCTGGGCCCGCTGGAGTCGCGCTGCACCCTAAAGGAATACACCATCCAGCACCGCCCGCTGGACATTGTCCAAGAGTTGCTGGCAGCAAACCCAACAATCATCGGCATGGGAATCTACATTTGGAATGCCACCCAAAGTCTGTCGGTGGTGCGCTTGCTTAAAAAAGTGCGTCCAGATGTCGCCATTGTGCTGGGGGGACCAGAGGTTTCTTATGAACACCAGCACCAAGTTCTCTGCGAACTGGCCGATCATGTCATTTCTGGAGAAGGCGAAGTGGCCTTTCGAGAATTGTGCACGGCATTGCTGTCAGGAGAAAGTCCGCCGAAGCCGCTGATTATGGCCAGCCCGCCGGATGTCAATGCGCTCACGCTCCCCTACCACCTCTACAGCGACTCGGACATCGCCAACCGGGTCATTTATGTTGAGGCCTCAAGAGGCTGCCCATTCAAATGCCAATTTTGCCTCTCGGCCCTCGACCAAAAGGTCCGCACATTTCCAATGGATGATTTTTTGGCCGCACTTCGAGATCTGCTCGACCGAGGCGTCCGCCAATTCAAGTTTGTAGACCGCACATTTAATTTGGCCCCAAAGTTCACCAATGCCATTTTGTCTTTCTTTCACGAGGCCTATGTGCCCGGACTATTTCTCCATTTTGAGATGATTCCAGACCGCTTTCCGCCATTGCTCAAAAAATGGCTCTCGAAGTTTCCGGTGGGCTGTATTCAGCTCGAGGTTGGGATTCAAACCTTCAATCCCGAGGTCTCGGCTCGGATCGAACGGCGCCAAGAGGTCTCTCGAATCAGTGAAAATCTCAGCTGGCTGCTCGAGCACCACATCCATCTACACACCGATCTGATCATTGGCTTGCCCGGTGAGTCGCTTGAGTCGGTGGCCGCCGGATTTGATCGCCACATCGCCCTCGATGTCCAGGAAATACAGGTGGGAATCCTCAAGCGTCTGCGGGGAGCACCCATCATTCGCCACATCAAGCCATTTGAGATGGTCTTCTCGCCGGAGCCCCCCTATGAAATCCTGCAGTCGAAGGACTGGACTTTTGAGGCCCTCACCCGCATGCGTCGCTTTGCACGGTACTGGGACATGGTCGGCAACAGTGGACGCTATGGGCGAACCCTGAAACTGCTCATTGACGGCCACTCTGCCTTCATGGCTTTTTTGGATTTTGCGGACTGGCTCCACGCCAAGACCGGACAAACTCACAAGATCTCAATGGAGCGCATGCTGCGCTTTCTCTTCGACTACCTCGACGCACACTCAGACCACAGCCAGTCTGAGATTGCAGCCGCATTGGCCCACGACTACTGTCACAGCACCCAGCACCGCAGACCCCCACAGTTCTTGCGCCCTTGGGTGCCAGAAGTGACCCTGGTCCACAATCAGGCGCACGAGCTTGTGCCCGAACGGCAGCGCCGCCATTTGCGGGGCACTCCCTCGTGAAAAATACGGCGCTCAAGGCCTTCTTTGGAGTGTTGCTGGCCAGCCTCACCGTGCTGATGGTGGAGGCCGCACTCTGGCTCGTCAATGTGCCTGATCGGGGAATATACGACGGGGACTCGGCGACGGTCTGGTGGCTCAAACCCAACCTGAATAGACCCCTCCCGCATTCGGATGGCCACACTTTTCAGGTGCACACCAATGCCCTCGGCCTGCGGGGACCACTGCCCCCCGAAACTGGGGAGTGGATACTGGCCTTGGGCTGTTCCACCACCTTTGGCTGGGGTGTCGAAGCTGAACAAAGCTGGCCCGCCGTGCTCTCTAAAAACCTTGATACCCCCGTGATCAACGGTGGGATGCCCGGCTGGAGCACCCATCAGGCCAAACAGCGCATCGCCCAATGGCCTGACTCCCTCAAAAGTCCAAGTACGGTCATACTGGCCTACTGGGTTCGAGATGCGCAGCTGGCGCCCAAGGCAGACCACCGTGCCAAGCCCACCCCCTGGCCCTTCCGACTCCAGCTGGGACGGTTAATGGCACAGGCCCTCCAGGGTGATTCCACAGCATCGGCCACCACGGCACGGGTGGGGCTATCGGACTATCAAGACAACCTGGCCGAGATTAAGGCCCAATTCCCGAATCAAACCGTATATGGGCTCTTCTTTCCTCAAAAAACCCCAAATGCCGACTATGCAAATGCACTGGCAGCGCAGACTCAGGTGCTGGAACTGCCTGACTTTTCAGAGGACTTGTTTTTTAAAACCGACCCCATTCACCTGACCTCAGCCGGCCATCAAACACTGGCAAAAGCCTTGGCCGAAAAGCTGCGCTAGATCAATTACCGAATTTAGGGTATGCTTAAGCACGGCAAGTGTGAAGGAGACGGGCATGTACATGCAGGACAAAAAGTACCCAAAATCTGAGGTCGCCTATTTGGTGCTGGCCAGCAGTTTTGCAGTGCTTCTGGTACTCACCAACATCATCGGAATCAAACTCTTTCAGGCCCCGGCCTACAGCGTGACTTCTTCGATCCTTTTTTTCATTCCACAAGACGCCAATGGATTTGCCCTGACCACGGGGATTTTGACCTACCCCCTCACCTTCCTCATCACCGATGTGGTCTCTGAGATCTGGGGAGAACGGCGGGCCAACTTCATGGTCATGATCGGATTTTTCATGTCGGTACTGATGCTGGGCATTGTCACCCTCGCACTCGTGGTGCCTGCCCACATCTACTGGGTCGCCCCCGACAACCCTTTTGGCTACACCAATGTCGAAGAATACAGCAACGCCTTTGAGTCGGTCTTTTCGGTCAACGGCAAGCTCCTCTTTGGCTCCATGCTGGCCTACATGGTCGCTCAGCTGCTCGATGTGAAGCTCTACCACTTTTGGCGAAACCTCACCAAAGGCAAACACCTGTGGCTTCGAAACAACGGATCCACCATGATTTCTCAATTGGCAGACACCGCCATTGTGAACTCGATCCTATTTTACTGGGGCTTTGGCTGGGAGTTCTGGCAGGGCGTGACCGTCATGCTCACGATTTATTTTTACAAGCTCATGATTGCGTTAATTGATACCCCCTTGATCTACTTGGGGGTCAACATCATGAAGCGTCTGCTCATCCAGTGGGGTGAAATGGACGCCGATGGCAATATCATTCACACCCAATCCTGAGGCTGCCATGCTCGGAACCGTATACGTTCAAGACTTAAAAATCACCTGCATCGTGGGAATTTACCCCAAAGAACGAGAACTCCTTCAAAATCTATTTTTGGATGTCGAGTTTGACCTCGATTTTGGAGATGCCGAAAACACCGAAGATGTCTCACACACCGTCGACTACGCTGAGGTCTCCAACCTCCTTGAGTCGTGGGTTCAAGACGAAAAATTTCAACTCATTGAAACCCTTGCAGAGCGGGGCTGCACCCTCATTTTCAACAAATGGCCAAGCATTCAGCGCTGCAAGATCAAGGTCAAAAAGCCGGGCGCCGTGCCTCAGGCCCAGTACGCCGCCGTCATGGTTGAACGTTTTCGCTCATGAGAAATGTCCTCGTCACGGGTTCCGCCAAGCGCGTCGGAAAGTGCATTCAACAGCACTTTGCGGCCCTTGGCGACCGAGTCTGGATCCACTACAATCACTCTGAGTCCGCAGCCCAAGCCCTCGTGGCCGAATTGAGGGCCGACGGCGTGACCGCCGAGTGCATTCAGGCCAACATTAGTCAACGCGACGAGGTCAACCGCATGTTCGAGCAGATCCACAGCACCAGTGGACCACTCGATGTGCTGGTCAACAACGTGGGATTGTACCTCTGTGGTGACCTGCTCGAATATCCCGAAGCCGACTTTGAACAGACCATCCAAACCAACCTGCTTGGGGCCTACTACTGCATCCAGAGCGCCCTGACACAGATGAGATCTGGGGCCAACATCATCAACATTGGTTATTCGGGCCTCTCGTCACTGGCGGCACAGCCCGACAGCGCTGCCTATGTCATCTCCAAGCTGGGACTGCTCTCGCTCACCAAGTCCTATGCGGTCGCCTTGGGTCCAAAGGGCATTCGCTGCAACATGGTCTCGCCTGGCCAGTTGAACAACAGCGTCGATCTGCCAGAGGGCTTTGACCAAATGGCACCCCTCAAAAGAGCCGGCACCCCAGACGACATCGCCCAACTGGTGACCTTTTTATGCTCCGATAAAGCGAGCTACATCACCGGACAGAACATCGATGTGGCCGGTGGCTACATGCTTGAACTTCAGGACCACCTCCCCTAAACCTGAGCCACCATGACCTCCGAATCTCTTTCTGCATGGCGCGACCTGTGGCGTCTGTCTTGGCCAGTGGCCCTCTCGATGCTGGCCACCATGAGCATGGGACTCGTCGACTTGATGATGCTGGGCCGCATTGGAGCAGAGGCCTTGGCCTCGCTCTCGCTGTCGATCACCTGGTGGGTGGCGGTGGGGGTTTTTAGTCGAAACATTTGCAGGGGTTTGGAACCCTTTGTCTCACAGGCCTTTGGAGCAGAAAGACACGACGAAGTGCGCAATTGGCTGCTGCAGGGGCTCTACACCACCGCCCTTTGGATTCCCCCCTACTTTGTGCTGATGATTTTTGCGAGCACTGGGCTTCGACTACTCGGTCAACCCGAGGAGCTAATGGCCAATGTGGAGATCTACTGTCGGGTTCTGGCCTTGGCCATCCCTTTTGAGGTGACCTTTTTCACCATTCGTCAGTGGTTGCAAAACCAGCACCATGTGCGTCAGGCCTTGGTGGCGATTGTCATTGCCAATGTGATGAACATCGTCTTCAATTACCTGCTGATTTTTACTTTTGACTTTGGAATTGTCGGCTGTGCCTTGGCCACCCTGCTGTGTCAGGGACTGCAGCTGGCCATTTTAGTGGGGCTCTGTTGGCGGTCTCATCTGCAGGCCATTTGGCAGGGGTCCCTGCGCCCAGTCTGGTCTCAAATTGCCCTGATGACTCGCTATTCGGTGCCAGCGGCCGCCCTCCTGTCCATCGAAGCCTGGGGCTTTGTCGCAGCCAGCATCATGGTGGGTTGGCTGGGGGCCACGGCCTTGGCCGCCCACTCCATCGGCCTCAACATTGTCTCGACCAGCTTCATGGTGGTGCTTGGGCTCAGCACGGCCGCCGCCACCCTCGTGGGCAATGCCGTGGGGGCTCAGCGAGCCTGGATGCCACTGGTGTGGCGGGCGCTGGGTTTCATGGGCAGCGTTCAAGTTCCCATGGCCATTTTGCTGTGGTGCTTTCCAGAGTTTTTCGCCGCCATCTTTACCACGGACCCGGCCGTCATTGAAATGTCGATCGTTGTGCTCCGAATCGGTGCCCTCTTTCAATTTTGCGATGGGGTGCAGGTCATGCTTTTTGCGGTGACCCGTGCCATCGGAGATGTCAAATGGCCTTTTTGGGCAGGACTCATCGCCCACTGGTGCATTGGCTTGCCCCTGGCCTATTGGCTGGGTGAAGGCCAAGGAGGCGGCATTGCTGGGGTTTGGAAAGGCCTTTTGGGAGCCTTGATTTGTGCCTCGATCTTTGTGAGTTTTCGAATTTGGTGGCTGAGTCGTCAGCCCGTCACGGAACTCAGCCAACTGCTGAGCCAGTCCGCACAGGCGCACTGATGCCCAGCCCCAAAGACCTTGCACTTGAACTTGCCCAAGACACCTTGGCCCTAGACAGTGCACTGGAAACCATGACCCTGCCCGATTCTCTGTCGGAGTGGTCAACCCGAGACCTTGCGGCCGTCCTGGCCCACGGGCTCTTCTGTGCCCGATGGTGGCACCCCACAGCCACAGCGCTTCGGGCTCAATTGAATGGCCCACGGGTGCTTCAGGACCTGCTGGCTTGGATTCAGTCGCTGGGCGCAGACCACCCTGTGTCACGCACCGTTCAGCGCCTCGAAGACCACCTCAAATCGATCCCTCTGGCTGAGATTTTTAAAGGCCCCACCGCCCTGCCAACCGTGCATGGCTTTGCAGACATTGTAAAGGCGCTGGACCCCAAGACCCACATGGCCCTCGGCGTTTTTTACACCCCGGTCGAGGTGGTGGACTGCATGATTCGCTCCATCGACCAACAGCTCAAAACAGACTTTGGCCTGCCCCTGGGCCTCGCCTCAACCCAGAGCTGGGAAACGGTCTGTGCTCGGCTTAACCGTCCGGTTCCAGACGGCATTGACCCTAAGAGTTGCTTCATCAAGGTTCTGGACCCGGCGTCTGGCACAGGTATTTTTCTGCTGCGGCTCGTAAAGCACATTCGAGCGACCTGCACGACCCACTGGGCAGCGCTCAGTCCTGACGACCGAAAAGAGAGGTGGGCGGCGTATGTGCGGGGAACCGCTGGCACGGAACATGCCGGACAGGGCCTTGTCCAGCGACTGGTCGCCATTGACATCATGCCAAGCTCGGTGGCCATCCACCAGCTGCTGTTGCAGCAGGCACTGGGCCTCCGTGCCGAAGAGGTCGATGCACTTCAAGTCCATTCGGGCAACCCGCTGGACCCCGACGGGCACCCTGAAATCGACACGGTCTTTCGTAGCGCCCAATTTACGGTGATCCTTGGAAACCCACCCTACAACAACCATTCGACGAACAACGGCGACTGGATTCAGACCCTGCTGCAGCCCTACAAATCGCTGAATGGCAAACCACTTGGCCGGCGGGTCTGCCTGAACGACGACTACCTCAAGTTCATCCGCCTCGGGGAACATCTGATTGAGACCACCGGGCTTGGAATCCTCTCCTTCATCTGCCCCCACGGCTACATTGATGGCATCACCTTTAACGGCACTCGGGCCCACCTCAAGGACACCTTTGACCAGATCCGAGTTCTCGACTTACACGGCAACACCAACCGCCGAGAACGGCATCCCGACGGCCAAAGCCGAGACGAGAACCTCTTTGCCATCAAGCAGGGCGTGGCCATCCTGCTGTATCAGCGACACACCCCCGACTCACCGCACGCAAGCATCTGGTTTGGAGATGCTTTTGGCAGCCGAGCCCACAAGCTCCAGCAGCTAGAAGTATCTGACCTTCAAAGCCTCTGCGATCGACCCCTCACGGTCGAGATCACCCCAGACGACCACAGCTTTCGACCACTTCGAACGGCCCCAGAGGTCATCACCGAGTATGCCAAGGGCTTTTCGGTGGCCGAGCTTTTTGAACAATCGGTGGTGGGAATCCAAACCGGCTGCGACGCCCTGGTCATTGACCCAGACAAAGCCGTTTTGAGCCAGCGGATGCAGGCGTGGTACGGCCTTCGATACGCCGACACGGACACCCTGTCTCACTGGCTGACAGAGATTGGCCTCACCCGCCCCAGTCAGATCACCCGCATGATTGGCAAGCTTCGGGCCCTGCCCGCAGACACCAACTTTGACGCCAGCCTCATCCACCCCCTTCAGTACCGCCGCGACGAACAACGATGGATTTACTACAGCCCCGCCTTTCTCCACCGCACCCG
>JAYYJC010000505.1:0-15269 GCA_036146655.1 Myxococcota bacterium
GTCGGCAACGGCCACCAAAATCTCATTCTATGTCATGGTTCGAATGACTTATGTCATCTTTGGTGCCGCAATGCTCGAACAAGCCATGCAGTTGAAGTTTGTGGTCTTGCCCCTTGCGCTACTCGGCATCTTCATGGGCTCATTGAGTGCCATTAAGCAAGTCAACATCAAAAAGCTGTTGGCCTACTCTTCCATTGCTCAAGTGGGCTATATGGTTCTCGGGTTTTCATTCAATAATCTCAATGGCTTGACCGGTGGTATTCTTCACCTTTTCAATCATGCGTTGATGAAAGGTGGTCTCTTTCTGGTTGTCGGATGTGTGGTTTACCGTTTGGGTCATTCTGATATCGAAGATTTTAAAGGCCTCGGTAAGCGCATGCCGTGGACCATGTTAGCGTTCACCCTTGGTGGCTTGTCTATGATTGGTGTGCCTTTGACGGCAGGATTTGTTTCAAAGTGGTATCTTGTTCTCGGTGCACTTGACGCAGGCTTGTGGTGGGTTGCAGCACTTGTGCTTATGGCTTCACTGTTGGCAGTGGTCTACATATGGAAGGTATTAGAGGCCGCTTATTTCGAAGAACCCTTAAAAGACAAGCCCATAGAAGAGGCACCCCTTAGTTTGCTTGTTCCAGCCTATGTGCTTATTGGTGCCTCCATCTATTTCGGCATCGTCACAGAACCCATGAGAGAGGCCGCTGAATCAGCCGCACAACTCTTGCTTCAAGCGGGAGGTGTTCTATGAATGTAATCATTCCCATCTTGTTACCGCTCTTGGCTGCACTGCTGATACAAGTCTCCGGCCGCTTGGTTGGCGATGACCCCAAAGGCAACAATCTTCGTGATGGTTTGCATACCCTCATGGCGGTCATCACATTCTTCTTCGTGACGCAGTTGGTTCCGGATGTCATGTCAGGGGAACGCCCTTCATTTTTATTATCGACTCTTTTTCCTGGTGGAACAATTGAATGGACGGTTGAACCATTGGGACTGCTGTTTGCGCTTGTGGCCTCAGGGCTCTGGATTGTGACTTCTGTTTATGGTTTTGGCTACATGCGTGGTCATGAAGAACAACACCAAACTCGATTTTTTACCTGCTTTGCGCTGGCCATTTCTTTTGCCATTGGGGTGGCCTTCTCAGCCAATCTTCTCACGCTTTTTGCCTTTTATGAAGCCCTGACTTTCTCAACCTTCCCGCTGGTGACCCATTATCAAAATGCCGAAGCCAAAAGAGCTGGTCGAATATACATTGGAATTTTGGTGACCACATCTGTCTGTCTATTGCTGAGCGGTGTGGCAGGGGTTTATTTTGTGAGTGGAACGCTTGAGTTTACACCTGGCGGTGTGCTTGCAGGTAAGGCTGAAAGTGGCACCATCATGCTTTTGTTGGCGCTTTTTGCGTTTGGGACAGCCAAAGCCGCTCTTTTCCCTTTTCACAAGTGGTTACCGAACGCAATGGTTGCACCCACGCCTGTTTCAGCGTTACTTCATGCGGTTGCTGTGGTGAAAGCTGGCGTGTTTACAATTCTCAAGGTGATCATTTACATCTTTGGTCTTGATTTGCTCAGCGAAACCAATGGCTCCGATTGGCTGATGGCCGTTGCAGCCTTCACCATCTTATTTTCATCGGTGGTGGCACTGTTTAAGGACAATCTTAAAGCGAGATTGGCCTATTCGACCATTTCTCAGCTCTCCTATATTGTACTTGGTGCGGCCATGGCCAATCCCGCAGCTGCTTTGGGAGCCGCCATGCACATTGTGATGCACGCCGTCGGGAAAATCACGCTCTTCTTTTGTGCGGGGGCGATTTTTGTGGGTGCACATAAAAAATACATCTCTCAAATGGATGGATTGGCGCATAAAATGCCATGGACTATGGCGGCGTTCACTGTGGCTTCCTTTTCGATCATTGGCGTGCCACCCTTGGGGGGAATGTGGTCAAAGTGGTTCCTCGGACAAGGGGCACTTGAGGCTGAAGCTCCGATATACATGGTGGTATTGATGATCTCATCACTGTTGTCGATTGGGTACTTGATGCCAGTCGTGGCTCGGGCGTATTTTCGAACACCAGCTGAAAAGGATGCACACCTGCATGAAGCTCCATTGTTGTGCGTCATACCCCTCTGCATCACAGCTGTTGGCTGCGTTCTCCTCTTTCTGTTCCCAACGCCGCTGCGAGATCTATTGCTACCTATCCTTGGTGAGGTGACTCGATGAGTACCCAATCCCACACTTCTGAAACGACACCAACTGGACTTGCGGGGTTTTGGCACCGTCTCGCCAGCCATCCAGAACGAATATTTTGGGTTCTCGTTGGCCTTTGCGTATTTCTTGTTGTCTTTGACTTTCTGTATCATAATTTTTCAGGGCATACCAAACACGGTCATTTCTCGTTTGAAACCATTGTGGGTTTCCATGCCGCCTATGGTTTTGGGGCATTTGCTTTTGTTGTTATGGTGGGCTCTAAGCTGCGGGGCGTGTTGATGCGTCCGGAAGGGTACTACGATGTGTCTCGCCAAGAACCCCCTGATGATGGACATGACCACGGGCATGGACATCATGAAGTCAGTGAAGGAGGGCACCACTAATGGAGATGCTTTCACTTTTGCCTCCTGGAATGGTGATGATTTTGGGTGCCTGCTTGGTTCCACTTTTACCCCGTCATACTCAAGGGTGGTTTGCATTGGTACTTGCCATGTTGTCGGCTGGGCACCTTTTGCTCTGTTTTGAAGATGGCGACACACTTAATTATGCGATCATGGGGCTTGAACTTCAGCCCATTCGAGTCGATCGGCTCAGTCTTATTTTTGGCTATGTCTTTCACATTGCCGCTGTAATGTCGACACTCTATGCACTGTATGCCAAAAAAAGCATCGAACATGTCATGGGGGTAGCCTATGCTGGAGCGGCTGTTGGTGCCGCCTTTTCAGGCGATCTCATCTCACTCTTTATCTTCTGGGAGCTGACCGCACTGACCTCAGTGTTCCTGATTTGGGCAGCCGATACAGAGGACGCATTGCACTGTGGGGTTCGATACCTTGTGATTCAGGTGGCTTCAGGCGTCATTCTGCTTGCGGGCACCCTAATGCACTACAATCAGACTGGTTCACTGGCATTCGTCAATTTTTATGAACAGGGGCTGACCAATGCCACCACCATTATCCTGTGGGCCATTGCCATTAAAGCCGCCTTCCCTTTTCTACACAATTGGCTTCAAGACGCCTATCCCAAAGCCACCTTTTCTGGCACGGTCTTCCTGAGTGCGTTCACCACCAAATTGGCCATCTATGCGCTCGCAAGGGGCTATGCTGGATTCGAACTTTTGATTCCAATTGGCTGTGTGATGACAGCGTTTCCCATCTTCTTTGCCGTCATCGAAAACGATCTGCGCAAGGTCTTGGCCTATTCACTCAACAATCAGCTGGGATTCATGGTGGTGGGCATTGGGATTGGAACGGCCCTTGCCATCGATGGTGCATGTGCCCATGCCTTTGCACACATCATCTACAAAGGCCTGCTCTTTATGGCGATGGGGGCGGTTCTCTTCCGTGTGGGAACCACTAAGGCGACCGAGCTGGGTGGATTGTATCGAACCATGCCATTGACGACTTTATTTTGCATCATTGGAGCCATGTCGATTTCGGCATTCCCTTTGTTGAGTGGTTTCGCCGCCAAGTCGTTAATTGCATCTGCAGCGGGCATCAATCACTACGCCATCGTTACCTTTGTGCTGCTTTTTGCGAGTGCGGGTGTGATGGAGCATTCTGGCATTAAAATACCTTTCTTTGCCTTCTTTGCGCACGATTCTGGTAAAAGGCCGAAAGAGGCACCCTGGAACATGCTTGCGGCCATGGCAATTGCTGCCACACTTTGTATAGGGATTGGTGTTTATCCTGAAGCCCTTTATCAACTCCTTCCGAACTATGCTTTTGATGCTTCAACGGGTGGGACTTACAATGCGTACGATGTAACACATGTCGTAATGCAGCTTCAGTTGCTGCTCTTTGCCGCACTTGCATTTGGTGTGCTGGTTCGAATGGGCGCATACCCTTCAGAAGAACGCGCTGTTAATCTCGACTTTGATTGGGTTTATCGAAAGCTCATTCCCAAAACTTTGGTTGGCAGCTACCATCTAATGTCTGAAATCGGAACCTTGGCCATGCGCCCCATTCAGACAAGGATACAGAGTGCTCGGCAATACTTTACGGGAATAATGAATCCAAGATCTGGTGTTTTCGGCAGAGATGCCATGTCTTCAGATGCGGCATTGTGGTCCGCAATATTGTTGGCGGTGTACCTGTTCATTTACTACATCTAGTCGCACTTTCATGCTGTTACATTGGTCAAAATCCCACGAATCTCATCCTGTCATTTGTGAACCCGCAAATGGCAGATTACACTGAGGAGGTGACCATTTCGCCGTATCGCTCCCCCAAATTTGACATCGAATGAAATCCGTGACCACTCAAACGCAGGCCAAATCCACTGAGAGCATCTCTGATGAACCCTCTGTGATGCAGGCACCCAAAAGCGATACGCTGGATCCGATGATGGCATTGAATGAAGAGACAATGCCATCAGACAACCTTCAGGATTCTGTGGCCCGCCCTTCATTCCGAAAAAGTGTTCGGTTGGCAACACATGAATTAAACATTGCGCCAAAGTTGGCCGTTGCGGCTTTGACAGAAGGGGACTCCCTTGCGATGCGAACCTTGAGAAAACGCATTCGGGGTTTCTTTGGTGATGATCCACAGACTTCAGATGCAAAAGGGATCGAAGCGTTTAAGTCTCAAGTAGAGTTGGAGTTTCGAGAATTAAAATCTGGAAAAACCGAGTCGGATGTGACCCCCAAAGACATTTCTTTACTGTTGCGAACACTGAGCAGTGTCTTAGACGCTGGTGCGCTTGTGGAAGATGAACTGGACGCAGACTCAGAACTTGACGGTAAACTCGATGTTTCAGAGCTTGAAGGCGAAGACGCCGAAGAGGTTGGAGAGGATCTCAGCAACATGGACGAGGCCGACATTTCCGATCAGGATGCTGAAGCCTTGTTGAGAGACAATGTGGCCGAGATTGAAGTGGTTCAAGAGGTTGTTGACTGGCGTGAGTACAAACAAGAAGAAGAATACGAAATCATGAGTGTCCGCAAGCTCAAGGAAGAGGAAGAGGAAATTTAAAGCGAAGGGTTTTAGTTTGATTTCCAGAACTCAGAAGGCGGAATAGAGCGGACAAATCGAAACCCCAGATTGCCATGCATTTTATTGGACTGAAAGTAGTTGAGAGATGTCACATCTGCATATCGAGAAGGGTCAAACCATGAACCACCTTTAATGACATAGTAGCCGTCTTTCTCTCGATATGTACTGGTAAACTCCCGAATGCACCCAGACAAGGCACGGATGCCATATGGACTTTCATCAATCGGAAAATCAGTAGCGGGTCGAAGAGTCCTTTTTTCGTGGCTGTCATTGGTGTGAGACCATTGAGGCGCATAATGATAACCCCAAGGATATCGTCGGTCATCTGCACCTCTCGCCATTCGTTCCCATTCGTGATGTGTGGGCAATCGCCATCCAAAGTTTGGATGAAGCTTGTCTTTTCGAGAACGCCATTCGGCATAGTGTTGGATGCCCTCCACATTCATTGCCAATGCTGGATAATCTGCTTCAAGAATGTCTCCGTCGGCATCGGGCTCATCAAACAGTGTATAGAAGCCATCTGCATTTTTTTTGTAGATGGGGGGCGGTGTGCGCCCTTCGAGATGTAGGTGGTGTCTCGGAACAATGGACTCGACCTTCTCATCCTTACCCTCTGCGATGAGATCATTTAGGAAGAAAAGCAGTTCCGACTGATTGACTGGAAAGCGCATTGCAATAAAGCCTTCCTGCCAACATCGCTCGATTTTAGGACTGTTTATTTTGTGATCCCCACTTCCAAATATGAACCATCCGGCTGGGACATAATGCGTTTGTGGGTGTAGTGTGCCTTTCTTTAAGAGCGACACATGAAAGGTGCAATCTTCAGAGGTTTTGCTGTGTTTAATTGTTATGGGGTGTTTTGTGGGTTCGCAATCCGGATGTGTGATGTGAAGTCGATATGAGCCATGCGAGAGCGAGAGTTCGTGGATGGGTGTTTTGAGTACATGGACACAATCGCCTTCTTGCAGTCGATAATCTTTCTCGGTGTACTTGAAGACTCGAACCTCGGAGCCGGCTGGATCAGTCGTGATCGAAATCGACTCTATGTGGTTCAATCGGGCATGGGCCTGGATGACTTGCGTGTGATCTTCAGGCAACTCCTTTAGTAGAGATTGAATTCGATATTGCAGAAGCTCTGTCTGAGGTCGATCTTGACCTGCTTCAGCAATGTCAAGTGTATCGATGAGGTGGTCGAGTAGGGTCAGCCGAGCTTTGTTAAAATTGGGATGAAAATGGAGTGCTGTGTGAAGCTGTTGTCGAATTTCTTCTTGCGTCATGGCAAGCTTTTGCTTGACCTTGTCGTGGTTTTGTTTGAGTTCCCAGAGTGACATATGGTCTTCCAGTTGATCATTTTTCTTGACGGACAACTCTTTGTGGATGATCTGGTCGTACAATCGTTTTTTTTCAAATTGAAGGGATTTGGCTTCCGCAATGTGGTTTTTTGCAATTGAGACGGCCGCTTCGGCTTTTTCTTTTTGCTTGACGCCGTCTAGCCACGCTTGAAGCTCTTTGCGAACATCCCGTATGGTCAATGTTCGTTCTTTGACTTCTCGAACCATTGACCGCTCACAGAGTTCGATCAGTTCCTCTGGACACTCTTTGTTTCGTTTGAGCGATGTTCTTTCAGGTAAGTCTGTTTGATTGGAGAAAGACTGTGTGAGCGTTCTAAGTGGGATTGGGGGTGTTTGAATGACCTTCTCGATAACCACTTTAGGATCACTGCCTTGATAGGGTGCTTGACCAGATAAGATTTCATACAATATCGAGCCAATCGCATAAATATCAGATCGGATACCCACATTTTCAAAATGTCCCAGCGCTTGTTCGGGAGCCATATATGCGGGAGTTCCTTCGATGTTGTGTTGGGTGCCCTGAACTGTTCCTGTTGTATTTAGGTGTTGAGCCAAACCCCAGTCCACAAGGTAAACAGAACCATTTTCAGAAATCATGATGTTGCTGGGTTTAAGGTCTAGATGCGCAATGTGCTGATCATGACTTACGCAGATGGCTTCAACCACTTGCAAAACCACATGAATGAGTCGTCGAATGGGCCACTGACCCGTCTTAAGAACATCTGACAACGATCGCCCAATTATTTCTGGCATGGCATAGAAGAGACGTTGATCTTCAAGTTTACCAATGTCATAGATGGGCGTAATGTTGCCATGTTGAATGCGACCCGACAGTCGAGCTTCTTTTAGAAATCGGTCTTGCGCTTTTTGATCATTTACTTTTTTGGAGTGTAGAACTTTCAACGCCACAAACCGTCGCATCGTTCCATCCCAACCCCGATAAACCTCTCCCATACCGCCGACGCCGATTAGATCGTGTAAAGTGTAGCGATTCGAGACGGTCAATTCCATAATTTCATTTGACCGCATCTGACCATCACCTTCATTTATAACAACCGTTTCGTCTTGTTCATTTTCTTCATTTAATTCAATGTTGAGGTCTTGAGCGATGGCGTCGATCTGTGATTGTGAAAGTGCATATTTTTGTGCAAATTCGAGAAACTGCAAGCGGTTTAGAAACATTGAGATTTTCGATGATAACGAGATGAGTGTGAGGATTAAAAGAATATTTGGTCTCCTGATATTAAACAATAATTGATTAAAAATTCCAAGTACTTGATGTGAATAATGATTGAATTGTGTCGATTTATTTGGGTTTTCTGGATATAAGCGCCGCTAATTTCAGGAGGACAACAATGGGGCTTCAACCAGACATCAAATGGTCATTTTTCGAAGGGACAGCCAACAATGCCCACGAAATGCTCGGTGCGCACCCCAAAGAGGGTGGCGTATTCTTTGCAGTTTGGGCACCCAACGCCAATCAGGTGCATGTGGTTGGGGATTGGAATGGGTGGAATGCTGAGGCAAACCTACTTGAAAATGTCGACTATTCAGGTGTCTGGGCAGGATTTGTAGAACATGCCCAAATTGGACAAACCTACAAGTTTGCCATTCGAACCAAAGCTGGGCACATCATTTACAAAGCCGACCCTTATGCACAACGGCAGGAAGCACCACCCAAAACCGCTTCAGTAATTACCAACAGTATATATGAATGGGGCGATGACAAGTGGATGGCGACCCGTAAGACATTCAATGATCGCAATTCCCCCATTTCCATTTATGAACTGCATTTGGGGTCATGGCGTCGTCCCAATGGTGAGGTTCCGAACTATCGGTCAATTGCTCAAGATTTGGTTCGTCACATTAAAGCCTGTGGCTTTACGCATGTCGAGTTTCTGCCACTGACAGGGCATCCTTTTTATGGGTCTTGGGGGTATCAGTGCCTTGGTTATTTTGCATCCTCTGAATACTATGGTGCGCCAGATGACTTGCGTTATCTAATCGATGTGCTTCATCAAAACGACATTGGAGTCATTTTAGATTGGGTTCCAGCCCATTTTCCGACTGATGATCATGGTCTTGCTCGATTCGATGGTTCCTCACTCTATGAACATGATGACCCACGGAAAGGCTTCCATCCTGATTGGAATACCGCCATCTTTAACTATGGTAGAAATGAGGTGCGTTCGTTTTTACTGTCTAGTGCTTATTATTGGTTTAAGTCATTCCACATTGACGGTATCCGAGTTGATGCTGTGGCTTCAATGTTGTATTTGGATTATTCACGAAATGATGGCGAGTGGATACCCAATGAGTTCGGTGGAAATGAGAATCTTGAGGCCGTTCAATTTTTGAAAGACCTCAATACGATGTTGTACCGTGAGTTTCCAGATATTCTGACAGTTGCTGAGGAATCAACAGCTTGGGGTGGCGTCTCCAGACCGATTTACGACGGCGGGTTGGGATTTGGATTTAAATGGGACATGGGTTGGATGCACGACACACTGCAGTACTTAGAGCGCGAGCCCATCCACCGTCAATTTCATCATGGAGAACTAACATTCAGGGGGATTTATGCCTTCAGTGAAAATTATGTTTTGGCCTTGTCACATGATGAAGTGGTTCATGGCAAGCAGTCTTTAATTTCGAAGATGCCGGGAGACGAGTGGCAACAACGCGCAACCATACGAGCATTATTTGGACTTCAAATTGGCCAGCCTGGAAAGAAGCTTCTTTTTATGGGGATGGAGTTTGGGCAATGGACCGAATGGGATCATGAGGCTGAGTTGGATTGGGCACTCCTTGAGCATCCAAATCACATTGGCATTCAGCGTTGTTTACACGATCTCAACATGCTTTATCGCACTGAATCTGCATTGAATGAAAGAGATTGCGTACCGGAGGGTGTTTCTTGGACCATGATGGATGATCACAACAATTCTGCATTGGCTTTCGTCAGGCACAGTGATGAAGATGACATTCTTGTTGTGGCGAACCTGACGCCAATTCCGAGAGAAAATTATCAGATTGGTGTACCAAAGGCTGGGAAATGGGTTGAGATTTTGAACACTGATGCAGAACAATATGGTGGCGCAGGCCGCACATGCACACAACCTGCATACAGTGCAGCAGAATCCTGTCATGGTCAGGCTCAATCTATTCAAGTTGGCCTTGCGCCACTTTCTGTGGCATTCTGGAAGCGCATTGAGGAGTAAGCATGCGCTACATTTGCATTCACGGTCATTTCTATCAGCCTCCAAGAGAAGACCCAAGTACCGGAAAAATCATACCTCAGCCAAGTGCGGCCCCTTATCCAGATTGGAATCATCGGATTACCGATGAGTGCTATGCGGCAAATCTGAACGCTGAAATTTGGAACGGCAAAGGCGAAGTGGTCAGTGTTCGTAACAACTACGAACAGATGTCATTCAATTTTGGCCCCACACTGCTTCGCTGGATGAAGTCTGAGGCTCCGGAGGTGTACGAGAACTTGGTTCAGAATGCAGGTGCTGCCGCCATGGCTCAGGTCTATCACCATTCCATTTTGCCCCTTTGCAATGCCAGAGATAAAAAAACAGAAGTGCTTTGGGGTATATCCGATTTTAAACACCGTTATGGTCGACCACCCAAAGGCATGTGGCTGGCTGAAACTGCAGCAGATACCGCATCCCTTGAGGCATTGGCTGAGGCAGGGATTGAGTTTACCATTCTTGCGCCTGAACAAATCAAAGCCATTCGGCCGATAGGGGCTAAAGTGTACCGCCGAGTGAATCAAAGCACACTCGATACCTCCCGTCCATATCAATTTAATTTGCCCTCAGGGCGGTCCATTGTGGTGTTTCCATACAATGGAGATTTGGCTCAAGAAGTGGCATTTAAAGGCGCACTTAACAATGGTGAACACTTTGCCCACATGCTCATCGAACAAGCGAGACACTGTCCACAAGATTCTTTGATTCACTATGCCACCGATGGTGAATCTTATGGTCATCACCACCGCAAAGGAGAGATGGCGTTGGCATACTGTTTCAAAGTCTTAAATGAAACCAGTGATGTGGAGTTGACCCATTATGCAGCTTATCTCGCCAAGCATCCGCCGCAGTATGAAGCCCTGATTCACGAGCCTTCGGCGTGGTCATGCGCCCATGGTGTGGGGCGCTGGTCTGCCAACTGTGGCTGTGTGATTGATCCAATTAATGCTGGAAAACAAGAATGGCGTCCAATTCTAAGGCGCGCTTTAAACCGTCTAAGAGATCGTTTGGCTCAGGCTTATTTCATGGCCTTATCGGGGTTGGTTGAAGATCCTTGGCAACTCAGGGACTTATGGCTTGGTGCAGAGCTTGAAGGAACAACCGAAGCATTGTTGAAGACTTATGCGCCGTCTTCTTCTGATGAAGAGCGTACTCAAATTCGACAGTGGGTGAGTCTTCAACGGTATGCTCTTATGATGTTCACTTCGTGTGGATGGTTCTTCGATGATGCAGCCGGTATTGAACCAACTCAAATATTGCGCTATGCACGTCAGGCCATGATTCTGCATGAGACATTGACCGGAAAAGAACTTGAGTCTTGGTTTGTAGGTGAGTTGGAAGGAATTCAGGCCCTTGATCCAAAAATTGGTGGAGCCTTAGGGGTTTGGGCACGGGTCTGAGTCCTTTTACAGCCTTGAGAACTTGAGCATCAGTCATTTTCCACGGGCAGCGGATAACCGTCGCACTTTAACCTACCATTAAGTAGATAATGTTCCACTGTTGATTTGGATCATTTGGGTAATTTGTCTATTGGGGTATCTTCTAGTCAACTATGGAGGCTCAATGTTTACAATACTACTCGGCTTTTTGGCCTGTCAATCCAATGAAGAAACCGCTGTCATGGACAGTGCTGTAGAAGACAGTGAAATCGAGTTCTTCGCACCATTGGGAGAATCCAACGAGCGAGTGGCTCAATTGGTACCTGAACGGTACCTTGGTTTGTGGTATGAAATTGCAACTGTCCCAGCTGGTCAACAGGCAAGATGCACTGGCACAACTGCAACCTACTCTAGCATTGATGTCACAACCATCGGCGTTCGCAACCAATGTTACATTGATTCGCTCGATGGTCCCCTCAGTTCTATCGATGGTACTGCGACACCCATTGATGAACGCTACTCTCACCTTCTCGTAAGTTTTGGTGGTTCGTTTACAGCAGACTATGTGGTGATTGAAGTCGACGGATCCGATGGTGATGATCCTTACGACTTTGCGGTTGTTTCCAGTTTTGACAATGCCATCTTGTGGATTTTGCACCGTTCACCTGTGATGGATGAATTGGTCTATGAACGAATTATTGAACAACTCGAAAGCCGTGATATCGATACAAGCCGTCTCGTTATGACCGTACAGGATGTCGATTAACTTTGAATTTACCTTTGCTTCGGCTAGGATGAACTCGATGTTTTTGAGAGGTGTCTGTGTCAAAGTCAATCGGAATTCTTACTGGTGGGGGTGATGCCCCTGGTCTCAATGCCGTCATACGAGCTGTTGTCAAATATGCGTGTGGTGTAAAAGGGTGGAACTGCTTTGGTATTGAGGAATCTTTTAATGGCTTAATGTTTGAGAGTAAGTCCGTTTGGCCTTTGACACCAAAGGACTGTCAAGGGCTGCTTACCCGTGGAGGGACCGTCCTTGGTACCACCAACAAGGGTGATCCTTTTGCTGAAGTGGTGCCTGGTCAAACCCGTGCAGATTTGGCCGTTGAAAATTTTAATCGATTGGGTCTCGAAGGTCTTGTTGTCATCGGTGGTGATGGTACCCAGGCCATTGGTCATCGGCTGATGACTGAGTATGGCATCCCAGTGGTTGGCGTCCCCAAAACAATTGACAATGATTTAGAGGCCACTGAGTTTACATTTGGATTTTGGTCTTCCGTTGATGTGGCCACTGATGCCTTGGATCGTCTTCACACAACGGCAGAGTCTCATGACCGTTTAATGGTTCTCGAGGTCATGGGTCGGTCGGCTGGCTGGATTGCACTCTATTCAGGAGTTGCTGGTGGAGCAGATTGCATTGTGATCCCTGAGATTCCATATGACCCCAAAGTTTTTGCTCAAAAAATTCTTGATCGCCGAAAGAAGGGTCGTCATTTTACAATTATTGTCTGCGCTGAAGGCGCCCAACCGATGTCTGGAGTCGCTGTTCCAAGTGGTGTCAAAGGGGCTGGTGCAGTGTTGGCTGCACTAATTGGTCAACATGTGGACATTGAGGCACGGGTTACTGTTCTAGGGCACATACAACGAGGTGGCGGGCCTATTCCCTTTGACCGTGTTTTATCGACCCGCTATGGCGTTAAGGCTGTGGAATTAATTGAAGCAGGTCGTTGGGGCGAATTGGTGTGTTTAAGAAATGGCGACATGGTGGGTGTCCCGTTGTCTGAAATCGCCGGAAAAACCAGAGAAGTGGATCCCAACCATTCACTTATCCAAACCGCCCGCTCCGTTGGTATCACTTTTGGTTAGCGGATGTCTGCGTCTGTTTTGACTCGCTGGCACATCCAAAGGGTCCCTTTAATCCAGTCTGACCCGTCTCGTCTCAGTTTAGTATCCTGTGTTTCCAAGACACTCAATCCGCATTCATTTGCGCACCGCTTCACATAGTTGGGATTAAAGGCGTATCGTTCAGATTTTTGAAACACAACATCTTGTTCATTTGTTATTTCCGTGGAGAAAAGAAAGATTCCACCTTCGCTTAAATGTGATTGCACGGCTTCAAATATTTTTTCAAGTTCCATTAAGTAGATGAGGGTATCGGCACAGACAATCAGATCAAAAGTGCGATTGTCTTCACTGAGAAACTGACCCATCTCTCCATGAACAAGTTCGTGATATCGTCTTTTCTCTTGCGTCTTGTGCAGCATCTCTCTCGAGAGATCCACCCCGACCCAAAAGTCTGATACGCCTTCAAACTTTTCAGCAATTAAGCCCGTGCCACAGCCCAAGTCCAATGCGCTTTGAGCGGTGAAGCCTTGTGGCAGCATGTTGAACATTTTCTCGGGTACACGGTATTCGAGTTGTTCGACAAGGTGGGTTTCAAAATGTTCTGCATATTGATCAAAAAGAATCTGAACCACTTCTGTATTGTTCTTGATGTTTTCTCCTTTTAGTGCCGCAATGGCTTGTTGGGTTGCGCTGTTCTGTGAGCCGAGATCTATCGCTCGCTCATAGGCTTCGATGGCTTGACTGTTCTGACCAGACAACCGGAGAATATTACCCATATTGTGGTGAAGTTCTGGTTTTTCTGGCCCCAATTTAATGGCCATTTTACAACTCTCGAATGCTGCTCGCAAATCGCCAATTTTGAGTTCAGCCTCTGACCGCAGCGACCACGCCGCAAGAGAGGTTGGAAGCCACTGTGTGGCCACTTTGAATCTCGCAATTGCGGCTGCCCATTGTTTCCGACCCCTCAAGATTAATCCATACTCGAAAGCACATTTACCTGTGAGTTCTTGAAGTTCTTTTGAATCAGGATCTGTACTTAGTGCTTGTTTTGCATATTTAAAGGCTTGCTCGTACAATTCGTCTTCATGACACATCATGGCCAGTGCTCTTAGAGTGGGATTGTGATTTGAGTTGTACTTCAGGGATTTCAGCCACAGCTGATGTGCAGCTTCTCGGTTATTTTGGGCGATTTTCAGTGTTCCGAGATTAAAATAATTGTCACTGGATTGCGGTTCCAAAGCCAAAGCCCGGTTCCATGCTTCTTCTGCTTTTTTCCAATCCTGTTGGGCTCTGTAGGCTGCACCGAGATTGTTGTGATAATTGGCTTTGTTTGGATTGAGTGCAATGGCAGCCTCAATGAAGTGAGTGGCCTTACTGGGTTGACTCATTTGCAAGTACAGCACACCAATCATGTGAAATGGTTCGGGCTCTGCTGGGAATTCTTGTGTGAGTTGTGTGTAGGCAAACAGTGCTTGTTGCCATTGTTGGGATTGATGAAGAGTCACAGCCTGTTGAAATAAGGTCTGATTCATGTGCACTCCAGTTGGTTATCTGGTCATTTAGGTATCCACTCTGGGATGGAATTTCACATTCGTACACTGTCGAACATCAATTGTTCGTTGGAGATTGCATGAAAAACTAATTAAGGAAATTGCCTCATGTGGAGATCCAATGCAGCGTTCGACCCCCCAAAAGCCTCTTTCAAGAATTGCCATCATTAATAGAGGCGAACCCGCACTCAGGTTCCTGCGGTCTTTGAGAGAATATAATCTTGAGCGCAACCTTGATATTCAGGCTGTGGCTTTTGCAACAGAACCAGACTATGACGCCCCATTTGTGCAACAAAGTGATTTGCTTGTCCAGCTTGGTCCAGCCATGCGTCAGAGCGAATCTGGTTCGATGGTCTCAGCATATTGCGATCACAACTATGTGATTGACTTGCTCAAAAAGAATGGTTGTGATGGCGTTTGGCCCGGTTGGGGATTTGTCTCAGAAGATGCGGCATTTGTGGCTGGTCTAGAAGCCGCTGGAATTCAGTTTTTGGGACCCAGTTCAGCAGCAATGCTTCAACTCGGCGATAAGATCGCTGCAAAGAAATTAGCCGAAGATGCAGGTGTTCCTCTTGCGCCTTGGGCTGAAATTTTGCCGGACGATGATGATTCTACAATCGTCGAGAAAGCGGTTTCAATTGGATTTCCCTTGATGTTGAAGGCCTCAGCAGGCGGCGGAGGCCGTGGTATTCGA
>JAYYJC010000506.1:0-11202 GCA_036146655.1 Myxococcota bacterium
ATGAGCAGAGGAAGCTGGGTAATTTGGCTTTGAAGGCCACATGATTGAATAATCCGAAGACGGTCATGTCTTGAGACTCCTCTCAGTTTCAGCTGCTCTGATACAATTGGTGCTGTAGAGATTAATATATCCACTGCACGCTCTCCACGGCTGGGACTTTCTTCACAAGATAACTCTAAGTTTTTGGGTCCATCAATTGTGAACAGCACTCGACTTCCCAAAGGAGATGCCTTAAACGGCTTAACCACCCCCATTGTCTTTAAAGCAGCATACAAATGAATGCGCTCGATAAATCGACTCCGATGTTCCAAAGCATCAATCAAATGTGGGATGAGTTCATCAATCCGATGCTTTCTGATGGCACTGTACGCAGTTAAGCGGTTGGCCAAAATGGGGTCTTCGAGCAGCCTAACAAGGCCTGCAAGGTCCCTACTCTCATGCAGCAAGTCATTTCTCAGCTGACAAGCTCTTTTAAATGATGGCCAGTGACGAATTGACCGTGGACCAAACCTGCGGGCTAAGGTCAGTTTGAGCCGTTGCCTAAACATCTCACTCTCTGGATTGCTTCACATCTCTCATGAGAAAGTGGTTTCGAAATGTCGCCCTCGTGGTGTAAATAGGTACCAATAATCCCAGCATCAGCATGTTCCATGCTTTTGGTCAAATTATGCACATTTAGGCCAGAACCAATCCAAAGGGGCGTCTGTCCGATGTGCTCTCGGACAGCTTTGAGCACACTCAAATCCGTAGGTTCACCTGTACCTGAGCCTGTAAAGATGAGGGCATCAGCTCCAGCTCTTTTGGCAGTGTCTTTGGCAATTTGAACGGGCTCAGCAACGCCAGCAGGCTTAGCGTGTTTCACCAAGATATCGGCTGCAATTGAAATGTGAGTATCACCCAACTTGTGTCGGTACTCAAGGGTTTTTCGAGCCTGCCCATGTATGAGTCCCTGATCGGTCCAAGCCGATCCAGAATGGACATTAACCCGAATAAAATTGGCATTGGCGGCATGTGCAACCGCCAATGCGGCGGAAGCATCATTCCTCAACACATTGACCCCAATTTGAAATCTCAACGGTGCAGCATCGCGGATTGCACTTGAAATAACAGCCATTTGAGCAACGGTATGAGGTTCGACTTGTTCAGCCCAAAAGGGAGCATCACCAAAGTTTTCAATGATAAGCCCATCAAATTGATTTTCCCACAAACAATGGGCGTCTTTGAGGGCCCAATCGATGATTGAGGATAAACTTTGGGACCCAAAAGGAGATCCTGGTAAGGGCGGTAAGTGAACCACCCCAAACAGTTGAAAGCCATTCATATCAAGTGTAATGTAGCACTCCCAAGGCGTTCGGAGCAGATAAATATTAAATTCAATGCATTGCCCACTCAAAAATAGACTGAGTACACCAACATCCACTCATCTTTGGATGGAATAACAACAAGTAGGTGTTGGCAAACCCCAAAACTAACCGTCAAGAGCAATCAGCCTGTTTCATACAGACACTCGAGACCATTTAAATAAAATGCTTTTTTTCCACACAATGATTGTGTGAGCCACCTCTATAATGCAAATGGATATGCAGAATAGATTTTGATGTCGCCAAAGTAATTTGACCAATCTTCATCTTCGTTGGCTGAAGCTGTGATGGCTGTACCAAAAACATAGACATTGTCATCATCATTAAATGACAAGTAAGCCGCTGTTTCATTTGGTTCATCAAGAAGCGGCTCTTGCCCCACGCCCCAATCAATATCTGTCCATGCAGCAATAATTTCGGGATGCATCTCGCCGATTCCAAGTTGAAATTGCTGAGGGAGACCAACAGGCTCAAATGGACAATCTGAAACGCCTTCAGAGTTTGGCTGTTCTGGAGATGTCGCTGTATCCTCATTCGGTTGAGATGAAGCGGTATCTGAAAGCCCAGTATCATTGTCACCAGAATGAGTGTCGCCAGAGTCATTTGTGATACCCGTATCAGGATTTTCTTGCGAACTGTACGGGGTAATGCGAACTTCCCACCACAAATGGGCCCCCTCAAATGGTGCCGTCAGTGATTGTATTAGTTCCAGTCGGTTTCGAACAAAACACAGAGGCTGCAAGCTTTCGTCATAAAACCAAAATTCGATTGTGGAATTGGTTCCGAAATTAAACTCATCTCGATAGATATCGGCGTGTACGCGCCACCATGCAGGTTCTACAAATAAACCGTCTTCAGAGTCTGCTGCTAAATCAGCTCCAGTATCTAAAAAGTAGCTGCTTTCGTCTTGATTATCGGAACCGCTAAATAAACTACTGCTTGAACAACCTGACAATAAAATGAACCACATCGGTGCTCCAGCATCCCTTCCCATTAGTAGTATAACCCCGATTGACGAAAAGTCTTACTTGTTGTTGAGTATACGGTTTTTATTTTTCCCATTGGGCTTCAGCTGTAAATAGAATTTTAATGCCTCTTGCTTATCTGCTTCACTGTAATTTAAAGTCTTGTACAACTCAATAATCATGTTCCATTGCCTACCGCTGTATACCTGCTTTTCGGAAAGTTTTCTAAGCGCATCAAGAACCAGTTCTGCATTTCGAGCGTTATTTCGTTCTCGTAGTTGATCATGAGACCACAACAAATAAGCATCCATATTTGCTTCTGTTCCCAACTTTGTTTTTTCTGCCGCCTGATTGACATCGATTAAATAATTTTGAACTGGAGTATCAATACGCTTTGTAAACTGTCGATCTGGTTTACCTCTGCTAACCCACTCTACTAACCAAACGGGTGTATCGTCCTGTATCTGAACCTCTTGTCCTTCGGCCCAACTAATCCAGTCTTTTAAAGGGTTAATATCGTCCACTGAATATAGACCCTTAAATTCTTCAAGAGATTGAATGGCATTGTCTAGGCGATCTTGTGTGATACGGACACTCACAAGCCCAAGTAAACAATCCAGGTGAACACGAGCGCACTTTTCAAACAAATTGTAGGCATCATTGTGTTGATCTTGTCGAAGATAATCAGTGGCCACCCACATTTGAAAAAGCGGGTTGTTTAAATCTAGACGGTGAACTGAGCGTCTGGTTTGATAAACATTGCTATCACCATTAAGGCTTTTCAAAAATTCAAACCGATAGTACTGAATCGCACTGAGTTTGTCTTGACTCTTCAATTGAACAGCAAGATCATCCCCTTCCAACGCCTCAGCTTGAAGCACACGGTTAAGATTTCCAAAAGATGCCTCTCGTTGATCTTCGCTCAACCGATACCAATAGCGCTCAAGATATGACAGATGAAATTCCAGTGTTTGATATTCATTTGTCCAGGAGGGAAGTTTTTCGAAATCATCTGTGCTTTTTAAAGCCAACAATGCAGTCCGTGCATTGTGCTCTACTGTGGACTCCAGTGAGCCACTGATCATCGTTTCGGCTTCGAGCCTGAGATAAGTAACTACTTGGCTGTCTTCCTTTGGTAGGATGGCTTCCACAGATTCCCAATCTTTTTCACCAGAAGCAATTACAGCATCAATGGCTTTGGGAATCCAATCCACTTCTGACTCGCTCATCGCCTCTTGTGCCACTTTTAGATTTGCATCGGCATGGGTAAAATCACGCCATAAGAATGCATTTACCAAGCCTAAGTAGGCCTTCCTCACTTCAACGGGTGGGTTTTGTGAACCGATCTGAGCGTCTAGCTGCTTGGCTATCTGGTTGAGGGGCATGTATTCAGCAGACATGATGGCTTCTTCCACAAGACCATCCACTCGATTTTCCGCACTTTTTTTGAGGCCAAGGGCGCCGATGACAACAAATGAGACAATAATGACCAGCCCAACAACATAACGACCATATGCGGGATTGACAATTGGTGAACCATCGACGGCAACACCTTCCTGAGCTGGGACTTTTTGTTTGGACTCAGTGTTGATGGGTTCGAGCGGCTTAAATGGCTCGGGCTGCTTTTCGTTGTCCTCGTTTGAACTGTCTTTGACAGGCATCGGTCGCTTTTCAACCACTTGGATAGGCCCAGAGGGGACATTTACTGGTGCTCTAACTTGAGATTCGTCAATTTGTGTAAAGACGATGACATCATCATCATTATCGATTGAGAGGTCCATTT
Source organism: Myxococcota bacterium (assembly GCA_036146655.1). Lineage (GTDB taxonomy): Bacteria > Myxococcota_A > UBA796 > UBA796 > UBA796 > JAYYJC01. The sequence goes on from JAYYJC010000506.1 coordinate 4,110, forward strand.
TTTGTGGTTCGGGTTCTTGAGTTGACTCGTCATCATCTTGGTCTGTTGTTTGAGACACAATATCCATGACTTGAGTATCACCATCAAATCCACGTGTTTCTTCAGTTTCGGAATCAAGTGGAAATTCTTCAAAAAATGCCATCCTTCGAGTCGATTCAAACTCATCCTCTTCTTCAATCTCGCCGGGCTCATCCTCGCTGCGAAAAAGGGTGGGAAAAGAGTCTATGCGAACTTCCGATGATTCCATCACCATGTTTACAGTTGGCTCAATGATGGCTTCGTCCTCAGCATCTTCAGCGTGTGCATCATCCCACAGATCATCCCACTTTTGGTGACTCGAAAAATCTCCCTGACAAGCCCAAATTAAACGTCTCGCTCGCATATTTTGAGGATCTTTACGAAGGGCCAGTTCCAATAATTGCTGACCTTTCAACTGAGACCCTGCACATAAAAACCGTTCCGCAATGGCCACCAATTGTGACGGTGATGCCGTTTGAATGACTTGGTTGGCATTTCTTGGTGGGCCAATGGGTGGAGCTGCAGACCGTGACTCAAGTCTTGCAATGCGTGGCGAACGAGGATTAAGTGCACGCAGCCTTGGGATCATTTTCCGCGCTCGTATGGGCCATCCCCTTCGAAGGAAAAGCTCAATGACCAAAGTCAATGCTTCTTCGTTTTGCGGGTCTTGCTCGAGAACTTCTCTAAAACGCGTCCATGCTCTGTCCATTTGGCACAAATAGAGCAGCGCCTCCCCTTCAATTAAAGCGGCGCGCTTTGGTAGCGCTTGTGATTGTGACCATTTTTCAGCAAGCTGAATGAGGAGTGCAAGCCTGTCTTGCCGCAATAGAGCGTGTAGGCGCTGGGAAAACTCTTCACTGGAAACAGCAAGCATGAGAAATAAGGATTCCGTAGAATTAAATAAGGCAGCACAAGTGCTGCCTTTAAATCTACCACAATTCGTATGAAACGAGCCAGATTAGCTTAAAAATAGTACCATAAAGAAGCCGATAATCGCCAAGATATTGACCACAAGTGCGGCGACGACGATGTTTGTTTGACTTTGAACGCCAGCTCTGAGATCAGCGGTATCATTTTGTATCCCTTGTCTCAGTATTTCACGCACTTTCCGTACTTCAGATTGTACCAACTTGTCCATGTCTTCATACCGACGGACTGCAGTTTCTTGAAATGACCGTGCATTCTTTTCACTGCGCTGTATGTCAGCAGACAAAGTCTTGGTACTGTCTTTACTTGCCGCACTTACCGCACTTGAGAGCTTAGACAATTCGGCCTTCAATGCAGTGACCTCAGCTGACAATGCTTTGATTTCTTCAGATGAAACCGAAGAAACAACCGTTTGTACATTGCCAACAGATGTATTGTCAACTGCTTTCGGAGCCGATGCCTTGGGCGCCGCAGTTTGTGGTTTTGTCTCTTGGGGTACAGACTTGGTTTCCGACACTTTACTTGTTGGTGCCGGCTTCACGGCTTTTTCAACGGCAGCAGGTTGAGCTGGTTCAGGAGGTTTCTCAGCGGCCTTGGTTGCTTTTGGCTTACTTGCTAAGCTTTCACCGCTTGAAAGCACACGGGTCAATTCTGGACATACATCGAACATGTCAGCCACAATCCCATAAGTAGCATGTTTGAATATAGGCGCTTCTTTGTCTTTATTAATGGCGACGATGACGCGTGAAGTCCTCATACCGGCAAGATGCTGAATGGCGCCAGAGATACCGCATGCGATGTACAGCGTCGGGTTGACCACCTTACCGGTCTGACCAACTTGGTCCGAATGGGCTGCGTATCCGTCATCAACGGCGGCTCTTGAGGCACCTGGTGTAGCCCCAATGGATGCCGCAAGCGGACGAATAAGAGTGTCATAGTTGTCTTTAGACTTCACTGAGCGACCACCCGAAACGATCCGCTCAGCTTCTGTCAAATCAACAACCTCCGAAGCAAATGCTTCAATTGATGTCACCTTGGTGGCTTGATCGACTTCATTTAGTTCAACGGCAAGCGCCTTAACTTCTGCGCTTCCTGAACCTTGTTCTGGCTGTGGGAATGAGTCTTGGCGAACGGTAAACAACTTTACAGCGCTGCTAACGGTTACATCGCAGAATACTTTACCGGCGTACTGTGCTCGGTGTCCGACCACATTGTCACCTTCCAGCATAAGATCAGTTACATCAGAACCCAAACCGGCCTTAAGCCTTGCAGATAAACGGGGCATGACATCTCGACCAAGTGCGCCATTCGAGGCAAGAACAAGGCTTGCTCCTGATGCTTCAATGGCTGCTTGTACCGCTCGTGCGGATGCACCTGAATTATAGTGTTCGAACGCATCTCCTGACGCATGATAAACCACAGATGCACCGTATTGGCCCAATTGCTCGGGACTTGCTGAACCCATTACCACAGCGGATACACCTGACCCCAGAGATTTGGCTTTACCTAGGAGTTCGTAAGTTGATTTTTTAAATGCACCATCTGCGTGCTCTGCAACAACTAAAATATTCATTATTCCTCCTATAGAACCTTTACATCTTCACGAAGTCGGCGGACCAGTTCCGCGACCGCTGTTTGGGTGTCACCTTCAATAAACTGGCATTCTGCCCTTTGGGGAGGAAGTTTCCAGTTGCCTTCTGAATAATGTACACTCGAAGCTCCAATCGCATCGCCATCAAGATCAAGCGCACCAGCATCCAAAACGGTAAGCGGTTTCTTTTTGGCTTTCATTCGATCTTTCAACTTAGGGAAACGAGGCTTATTTAGACCTTTATCACAGGTAACCACTGCAGGAAGTTCACCCTCAACAACTGCACGGCTCCCTCCACCGAAATCGCACCACGCTTTGTAGTTAGATTCTTCAAGTTCAAATTGAGAAACCACATTGGCATGCCCCCAACCCAAAAGTTCAGCAATCATCAACGGAACTTGTGCGTTGTCTCCATCAATAGCTTGCTTTCCACAAAACAGAAGCGAAATGTCGTCCTTCTTTATGGCTTCGGACAGTGCAGTGGCAATGCCCAAACAGTCAGAACCAGCAAACGCCTCGTCTTTAATCAAAACCGCACTGTCTGCGCCTTGAGCAAGTGCTGACCTTAGGATAGATTCGCCAGCGGCATCATCTAGCGTGTACACAATAACCTTGCTTGCTTTCCCGGCGTCTTTGAGAGACACGGCTTCTTCAATTGCAAACTCATCGTAAGGGTTAATTTCATATTTGCTAATGCTACTCATATCCACAGCACTGCCATCTGCAGTGATGCCGATGCGCGAGTCTGAAGCAGGAACTCGCTTGATACAAACGCCTATATTCATTGGGTGGTACTCCTTAAAAGGGATTGGGATACATTAATTTTGATACCCTTCGACAGACACTTTGTCTCAGGAAGGGCCAATACCATCATTAGAGGTAATGCCTCGAATGAAGATTTCAGCAAGATTAATGGGAAGTTGATGTAAATTAAATCGTTCTTTTTTACGAGACAAAACCCACTGTACAGCAAGTTCATCTAGAGAACCAAAGAAGGACCAGCTCAGCATATCCGCAGGGATGTCATTGCGAAAAGCACCACTTGACTGACCGGCTTCAATGGCATTAACAAAAATGGACAAATAGTCCCAAAGCTTCTTGGGTTTGTAGTCGTTAAAAAAGCGCTGAGATTGTCTCAACTCGACTTGAAGGACTTTGGCCAGTTCGGGATAACGCTTGATTTGCTTAAAATGCTGTTGTGCGCATATTTTCAGCTGTTGCTCAGCCGTTGAACACCCTTCCAAAGCACCCTCAAGTTCAGTGATGAGCATTGTCATTTTATCTTCGAAAATGCTGATCATTAAGTCTTCTTTATTTTTAAAGTACAAATAGATCGTACCGTCTGCGACCTGAGCAGCTGACGCAATGTCAGCCACTCTCGCAGAATGATAGCCCTTGTCAGCAAACACAAGTATGGCAGCTTCTATAATTTGGGCTCTTTTTTGAGTTTGTCTTTCTGATTTACTCATTGACGGCTAAAAACTGAATGGTGGTTCATCCCTTATCGGATGCGTTCATTTTGTCAAGCCTTTCCGTGCGCCGCAAGCCATTGTTGAACCTGTTCAGTAATATTGTTGTTTGGAACGGTTTCCCAATCCTTTAAAAAGCGAATATTACCAGAGTCAGTCAAGGGATGGTTGACGAGCTGTTTGATGACTTTATACGGTATGGTGGCGACATGTGCGCCCGAAAGAGCAGCTTGCACAAGATGCATTGGATGACGGATAGATGCAGCCAAGACTTCTGTTGTCAGATCAGGGTAGTTGTCGTATATTCGACAAATTTCTTCAATGAGTGCGGTTCCATCGTGACTAATGTCGTCCAAGCGGCCAACAAATGGGGAAATGTATGCAGCACCAGCTTTGGCGGCCAACAACGCTTGAGCAGGTTGAAAACACAATGTCACATTGACATCAATGCCAGCATCTGCAAGCTGTGATGTGGCTTTGAGGCCTTCTGAGGTCAGTGGTACTTTGACAACGATGTGTTCATGTATTTGAGCCAATAGCTTTCCTTCACGAACCATGCCTTCAGCATCTTGAGACACAGTCTCAGCGGACACTGGTCCTTGAACCAGTTCGCAGATGTCAAAGAGACTTTGAATAAAGTCACCGCCCTCACGAGCGATTAGGGACGGATTTGTAGTAACACCATCAATGATCCCCATAGAATGGGCCTCTCGGATCTCATTGATGTTTGCAGTATCAATAAAAAATTTCATTTTTCTCTCCAGTTGCATTGGTCTGTTTGTCATGTACTGCATTCGCCTTACGCCAGCAAGATAGAAAACGGAATGCGTCCAAATACTTGCGTTGTTGTCCAATAACCGTGAGTCAATGACTTGACCGTTTGCCAATGTCCAATGCGTGTCAATTTCAATTAGGGGCCGTATCACAAACTGACGGTTTGTGGTTTCTGGATGTGGAAGCGTAAGCCGTTCAGTATTCCGGCGAACGCCTTCATAGTCCAAAATATCAATGTCCAATACCCGATCAGACCACCTCGGTGAATGCCTTCTTCCTAAATGGTGTTCTATTCTTTTACACAAATCGAGTATGCCTCGAGGAGAACGAGAAGTTTTGATCACTATCACGATGTTCAAAAATAAATGGGAGGCTCGACCCATGGGTGGTGTTTCATACACTGATGAATAAGTGAGGAGTTCAATTTTTTCATCAAGGGACAGCATTTTGACAGCGAGTTTAAGGCTGTCAAGTCGATCGCCAATTGAAGCTCCCAAACCAAGGAGAACCCGTTTCACTGCTGACCCCAATCTTTACGCATCAACCAAGAGGTTTCTTGTTCAACGACTCTTTTTGCTTCTTGAGCTTCAAGTAATCCTGACCGAATACGCCCATCTCCTGACTGCACCCACCCAACACCGAATGGATCTGCTGGTATATCGCCAAGCATGTTGAGATCATCAAGCGGCTCTTCATGTGTATCACGCCACTGGTCTCTTAAATGTTCCAACTGACTTTGAGCCATTTCGTGTCGAAGCAAGTTTAAACGGTACTCTGTCAGGCTACGCACATTTGGCCTTAAGTTCTCATCTTTCAATTGTTCTTCAAGATACCGTATTGATGCGTCTTGACCTTGGCCTTCCTTGAGCAATCCCCCAACTGCGGCTTTGTACCATGGTGGAGCGGTATCTTTGTTGGCGGCACGTTGCATCCAATCCAATGCCAGTTCTGTGTCATTGCGTTCAAGCAATGCATTCATGGCCACAGAAAATGGAAAGAATGCATCATCCGGAAATTGTGCGGAGCCTGCGATAAATAACTCATCAGAGCCGTCAATATGTTTGCAAAGTGAGAGCATTGTACCGCCCCAAAAGTAAACGCTTCGCCATTCAGGATCAAGGTATTTGACTGCTCGTAAGGTACTTAACAGCCACTCTGATTCGCTCTCTTTACAGCTCATGACAAAATCGGAGTAAAGCAAAATAGAACGAACCCACATGATTTCAGCTGACAGATGGTGATATCCCATAGACATGGTGTGCATGACTTCTGGTTGAGGAAGAAAGTAAAGCGTTTCATTGCTTTGCTCGTACAGCCGTATGTGGTCGACTTTGCGTTGAAAGTGGTGGATCTGGAAAATAATGAGGAGTAGCAGCAACACACTCACCAACCTTTTTATCACCATTGCAACTCCTAAGGCTTAAGGCCACCACTTAGCAATAACGCACTCAACTGTCTATCAAAATGCGATTGATCAGACCAAGTTCGTCGGTAAGATTCAATTTTTTCCAAATCGCCATCCACATATGCCACAGCAGCACAGACCAAGTCTTTCTTTTTGTAAAAATCTGACAACGGAATCAAACACATCTCACGGGCGGCACTCCACTCTCGCATCCCAATATTGACTACCCCCATTGCTCCAGCAAACTCACCGGTCAACTTACACCCCCTTTGCAATGCCCAACTTCCCTTCTCGTTTGCAACCAATAAGCCTTTGGATTTTAATGCCGATACCACAAATACATCACACGCATTTAAAAATGGTCTATTGGCAGAATAGCCAGCCAAATAATGTTCGTAAGCTAAGTCATATGACTGGTTGTTGTAATAAATATGAGCCAAAGAGACGTCTGTAAAACTGGAAGGATAATCACGGTGAGCAGCCTTCCAAATATGTAAATCCGTTTTCCAATCAAGACCTCTATGAACAGACATAAATGCCATTGGGAATACAATCAGTGTCATCCATAACTGATGATTGAGTGGTAATGCAGCCAACCAAATGCAAATTCCGAGAAGGGCGAAACCAAGGTATCGGTCGCCTATTAAACCATGCTGTGCCAACGGGGGCAGCACGGTTATAATGGAAAGACAAAGGCACACGGCTCCGAGTACAAACAGAAGCCGTGACGAGTGTCGTAATGTGAAGATAATTAAAAAGAGTAGAGCAATGACACCGAGAAAATGGTGCCATCCAAGGCTTAACCAATGGATGGGCATGTGAGACGCCAACGGCATTGGCAGTATCAGTTTACCAAGCATATAGGTGAGCCATTTTGGAGTATGCGTGAATAGAAACCGCCACCGCTCG
>JAYYJC010000507.1:0-8719 GCA_036146655.1 Myxococcota bacterium
CAGAGCAGGATTCATGTATTGAAAGATGGATGCATCCTTTGACATGTCGAATGGGTGTGCACTGGGTCTTTCTCGTGTCCAGAATGGTGCTTCTTGTTCGCTCCCAAACGGATTATTTTTAGGGTCAAGTGCCCACAGTAGACTTTCTTGTGGAACCCAGCCCACCATGATCTGTGTGGTTTCAGGTGGAACAGACATGTCCCCACGAGGAAGCGGTCCTCTTTCGGTTCGTTTGCCTTGTCCAGTGATATACGGTGCAACAGCTGCTTTCAGTTCATCTCCATGATACACCAAAGGACCTCCAACCAACCAGGTTCGAGAGGGGATAAGGTCTGGAAGAATATTGTGTATGACTCGGGCTACATCTCTTCTCGATACTGGTGAGTAGCGCGCTGACCGATGTATTGGGTGTGGTCGGCCACCATCTGGCGGTCGAATGTGTGAGTCGATGAGTTCGTCATGATAACAACTCACCCGTAGCATCGTCCAAGGAACGCCTGAGCGCTTCACCCATCGGTCAAGATGAAAACTTTGTCGATTCAAAGGGTTTGAGGACCATCGGTAAGCTCCCATAATCGATACATGCAGAATCTTCGTTATTCCAGCGTCATGGGCTGCATGAACCACATTGGCGGCGGCATGGGGTTCGTAAATAGGAGAGCCCCAACCGGCTGTTCGTGCATCAAGACACGAAACCACAGCGGTAATTCCCGTTAATACTGCTGGAATTGAAGCGGGTTGATTGGCATCTGCAAATGCAATTTCATTCACATCAACCAAATCTTCAAGATGACGGGTGTCGTGATCGTTTCGGGCGATGGCTCGGACGGGCACACCACGAAGCTTTGCTTCACGAACCACGGCCCGACCAGTCATCCCATTGGCACCAAATACAGCAAGCATTGCCTTTCTCCTTGCGGTGGTCTATTGAGTATAGTGTATTTTCCAATAGAGTACAGTAAGATTTATATAAGTTAAAATCGCCCTTCCATGACGAGTTAATCGAACTTTGATTGATTTGGGTGGCCTTTAAATAGGCTGTGCTCTGTGTCTGTCCTGTTTTCGTGATACAATAAGCCTTATGAATGCCCCAATCAAAAAGACCAAAATTGCGGTCATCAGCCTCTATGCCCTCGAAAATAATGGCGTACGACACATCGCATCATCTTTGAGAGAGGCGTCGTTTCAGGTCACAGAAATCTACTTTAAAGATTGGGTCAACAATAATTTTCCTTGGCCAAAAGAACAAGAGGTCCAAAATCTCATTGCGCTCTTGAAAGAACGCCAGATAGATGTGGTTGGATTTTCTGTCAGGGCGTCCGCATTTCATCGAATGGCCAAATACCTTACTGAGCGTGTTCGGCACGCTCTTGGGCTTCCCATTTTGTGGGGGGGAATGCACCCTACATTTATGCCTGAATTGTGCATTGAAGTGGCTGACTTTATTGCAATCGGTGAAGTGGACAAGGCCGTTATTGATTTCTTCACCCGCTGGGACAGTGGGGAGACAGTTCGGGAAACACCGAGTTTTTGGGTCAGAGAGGGTCAGCATGTGTATAAAAATGACCTGGCTCCTCTTGTGGAAATGGATGACATTCCATTTCGAGACTTTCATACCCAAGCCGATAAATTCCATATTGAAGGCTCATCCGTTACCCAAGGCGATCCGTTTATTACCAACCCAGAATACACCCTGCTGGCCTCCAGAGGATGTCCTTACTGGACATGTACTTTCTGTTCTAATACGGTCACGAAACCCCTCTATGAAGGTCTTGGGAAATCATTTCGTATTCGCTCTGTAGAGCACCTTGTCCAAGAACTTGAATACGCAAAGCAACTTTGCAAAGACATCAAGGTGGTTCGTTTTGACGATGAGGTATTCCCAATTCGCAAAGATTGGATTGATGAGTTTGCTGAAAAGTGGCCTGCCCGTGTTGGACTTCCCTTCGAGGTTCTCGTGGATCCCAGAATGGTTAATCTTGATGCGCTCCAAAAACTCAAGTCTGCAGGCTTGAGAGCTGTATGCATGGGTATTCAAGCCAACGACAGAGTAAATTCTGAATTCTATCATCGTCCGGTGTCAAACCAGAGAATAATCGAGTGCCAAGAAATCTTTTGTCAGGTAGGAATTACGGCCAACCTTCAAATCATTTGGGACGACCCATTTTCCACTGAGGAAGACAAAGATGAGTTGTTTCACATGCTGATGAAGTTGCGTCGGCCTTTTGAACTCTATCTCTTTGGGTTGACCATTTATCCACGCACACATTTGGCTCGTTCCTTGTTGAGAGAAGGTCTGATTACTGAGACAGACATTGAAGGTGTCAATACACATGCCTTTGAACAGTTTAGAATAGACCTTAATTATCCTCGGCCGAAAGCAGATAAACGATGGTTGGCACTGATTGTTTTGCTCAACAAAAACTTCTTATCGAAAGACTTTATCTGGAAATTGTACCACAGTGAGTACTTTAAAAATAATCCAGATCCGCTGATTACTTTCGCACAAACCGTCAATTTGTTTAAAATGGCAGGTGTTGCTGCCCAAATGACCATGCGTGGTGAAATGACGCCCCTGCTCATCAAGCGCTGGGTCAATCCTCGCTCGTTGGTGACCATGTGAGTAATTCGGCACTTCCAAGCATGCGCCGCCGTGTGCGCGCCTGGAAAAACATGGCCGTTTCAGCCACAATGCGCCGTGTTGATCCTGAGTGGATACCCATGCCGCACGCTGGTCACTTTATTGTGACCTTCAAATGCAACCTGAAATGTGTGGGTTGCGGTTCTTGGAAAGTGAGAGATCATGACGATCTCAGCGTTGAGGAGTGGCGTACAGTCTTTAAGCAGATGAAATCACTCGATCTGGTTAAGATTTTAGGTGGTGAACCGTTTGTTCGAAATGACATTGTGGAAATTCTGCGCGCTGTGCGGGAAGAAGTTGACCCCTACATCCTACAATTGACCACAAATGGAATGCTGACACCTCGACTGGTTGAAGCCATTCATGCGGTGGCTTGGCCAGGCTTGCAGCTTCGAATTTCGGTTGATGGTCTTCCCAAAACACACAACAACATGAGAGGAGTTGAGGGGTCATGGGACAAAGTGAATCGATCAGTCGATGCTGTGGCCGCACTAAAAGACAAGTATGGCTTTAAGTTTGGTATAAACTTCGCTGTCACAGACAATTCGGTTGATGAGCTCGAACGGATGATCGAATATGCTGAGTCCAAAGGTGCAGATTTAATACCCGGACTCAATGTCGACCCTTTTTTGGTTGGAACCATTCCACCAGAAGAGAAAGAGCCGCGTATCATCATGGTTGAGGACAAAGAGCGGGCACTAAATGCGTTGGTCAATGCTCGTGCTGGAACACGGTCACAACTTCCAGGTGTCGACCACCTGTACACGCGCTTTGTCACCAAGCGTACATTTCGAAAGCAGTTGTACGATGGGCCCCACCGATTTCATTGTCGAGAGCTGCGTGATTTGATCTATGTGCTTCCAAATGGAGATGTCGTCCGATGCGGATTAGATCACAAGCCAGTTGGAAACCTCCGTCGAACCCGTTTCGATGATTTATGGTACGGGACAGATATTCAATCCTTCCGTCAAAAAGTGGATGATTGTCCGGGATGTCTTCAAGCGAGTGTTCAAATATTATCTCGGCTGTACGGCGGCTGTCTCTTTACTTAAATCGAGTTTCTTTGATGTGGGTGCAGGGCAAAGGTGCACGCCATATTTCTCGACTTTCAGGTGGAGACCCAAAAGCCAAAAAGAGTTTGTGATCACATATCCCGCCAATTTGATCCAGTGTTTGGCTGACTTCAAACAGGGTGCCCACATTAATATCTTCAGGAGCCCACAATGCACAAGCCTCCGGCTCAGAAGGCAAAGCTTGATAAAAATAGGCTTGAGTTCCGATGATTTCTCCCCAAAAGGTTTCCTTTGGTGGAGGTTCCAATAACCATCTTGCCACGGGTTTACTCAAATGCTGACCCAATGGATCTGGAAGCGATGTTTCCGAGTGACCCACAAAGCCAATTCGAGTTACACCGCGATACAAAATGTTTGGAAGCACGGGTAAAAGTTCTGACAAAGTTTGGTGTGAGTCCATTTGAATAATAGCCGAGGCGCCACGGTTGTTGTCCCAATTGGGCCGAGGTGTTGTGTCACACCACCATGGCCAACCGGGCAGTATTGACAGACCTTGTGAATCGAGCTGTTCATCAAAAACATCGCTCAGCGGATTTGCAGAGTTTACCCCTGCGGTGACTCCCCAATTTCCAACGGGTGCGTTTGGGCTTGCTTCCGGGACTGGAATGCGTTTGAGAAAGAGCCAAATTGGGGGGGTGATAAGCCATGCAGCGACTAGCGTGAGAACTATTAATAGGCCTCGTTCAAGCTTACGGTGTTCACGCCAAGTGACAAAAAGTGCGGCGATTGAAAAGAGTCGAAGGAGTTCAGTCCACATCAGTTGATGAGCAGCAATTCGATAATCTCCGTGATGTAGAGCAATTGAGCTTGAATCAATGTAATGTTTTGCCACGATCGCAGAAAAGGCGGTCACTCCAAGAAACAACCGAACGGGGGCACTTTTGAACCAAAATGAAGCAAGCCATGCACTCAAGAGTATTGGGGGGACGGCAGACAGTTCTCTTTGTACAATGGTCATAAAGTGGGGAACACTTTCATGGGGAATCAGGTAGGGAAGATCCATGACCATTAACCGTCTACTCCAAACGGTGACACCGATGCTTGGAATGAACAGCAATAAACCCGCAGCTGTCCAACTCAAAGGCGTATCGCCCAATCGGTATCCCAAAGTCATGGCAGAGATGACCACAACTGGCATGCTCCATGCAAAACCAATCAGCCCACCCCACTGTGCTGGCCAAAAATAAAGGATTGCGCTACTGACGAGCATTGGAAGGATTAGATTGGATGTTGGCAGTGGCTTTTGAGAAATCACGATTTTTTCTATTGATGTATACTGTAATCAGCTAACCGCTGTGAGGATTATATGGGTTCTTTTGACATACAGGGTATTGTGACCCGAGCATTTGATATTTTTAAAGACAATGTGGGCTTGTTGTTGGGCTTAACGGTTGGCGGTATGGTGCTCGGCCAGATTTTAAATGGACTTGGGATTGGAGCTCAGGTGGTCACGACCATTGCAGGAGAAAACCTAGACTCGGACTTGAGAAATATTGTATTGATTGTAGGCGGCCTTGTCCGAATATTTCTTTCCTTTGTATTGTTTGTCTTTAATACATACTTTGGCTTGGCAATGATAAAAATTAGTCTCCGACTGATTAGAGGAGATACAGCAACCTTTATGGACGCCGTACTCGACTTTTCGACTTTCCTTCAAGGTCTTTTGGCTAACTTTTTGTTGTCTCTTGCAGCTTTTGTGGGATTTTTATGTTGTATTGTTCCAGGTATAATCATTTCAATTGGGTTGACATTTTCTCTATATCTTGTGGTTGACCAAAAGAAGTCAGCGATTGATGCTTTGAAGGAAAGCTGGGCCCTAACAAATGGAGCCAAGATGAACCTTTTTATCTGGTTTATTGTGTGCGCACTCATTGGTTTAGCCGGCTTATTGGCCTGTTTTGTCGGGCTCTTTGTCGCCGGACCCGTGATACTTGTAGGTACGGGCATCATTTACGAAGAACTAAGTCAGTCAAAAACAGGTTCACCGCTTGATGTAACCCAATAAAACGGCGCTAGAGACAGTTGTCAATGACACGGTGGTCTTGGATGGGCGCAGTATTTGCGACTGCAGTATTCATATTCATTTCGATGGGGTACTGGCATTCACAATTGATTTGGGATGATCCTGAAATCTTTGGCCATGTCAGCCAAACTGACTGGCGACAACTGTGGGTTGAGCCAGTGACCGGTGGTCGTCTTGGAAAAGGCTATTATCGTCCACTTTCGATGACAATTTTGAAGTGGTGCGGGGGTGCCTATTGGGCTCATGTGTGTTCTACAGTGTGTCATATACTGTCAGCTCTTGCCTTGGCCTTTCTGCTGAATCAACGGGCCTATGTCTGTGTCTTGATCTTTTTGTTTCATCCGCTTTCGAATGAAATATTAGGCTGGGCATCTGCACTGCCGGATGCATTGGCACTGTCGTTTGGTTTGTGGTCTGCCGTGGCAGCCACTCGCCAGAAATGGATCTTGACTTTTGTACTTGTCTTGTTGGGAGGCATGTCTAAGGAAACAGCTTGGGTACCGCTTCTTGCATTGTTATTGAGCGCACCAAAGGACTCAGGAATTAAGCCTGGATGGCTGGCATTTGGTGCTGCGTTTGGTGCGGTCTTTGGCATGAGAATATGGTCAGGTGTGATAGGGGGATGGACGATTCTAACGAAATTTACTCTGCTTCCTAAGGCTTTGGCTTGGGCGATGTCACTCTTAATTTGGCCTTGGCCTCTAAGCGTTGTTCGAGAAGTACATGGGGTGTCGCTGCTGTCGATTGTCTTGGGATTGACTGTGCTGTGCGTATCGGTGTTTTCTCTTAGACGAGAATCCACCCGCAGTGGTGCATTGATGATTTTACTCTCGATTGGACTTGCACTTCCCACCACAGTAGATGGTGGAATGCTTGGGGAACGGTATTGCTACATGGCCACTGCAGGTCTTGCCTTGTGGGTGGGTACATTGGCGGTTCAACTGAAATCACAGTATCGCTACGGGCTTGGTGCATTAATTTGTATGTTTGCCCTTGTATTTGTCTCGACACATTTTCAGCGCTCATCCGATTGGCGTTCTGACTCAGTTCTTTTTGACGCAGCCGCTGTCGCATATCCAGATTCGACCTATGCACAGCATTTTGTTGGCATGGTTGCACTTCGTGAGGGTCAACTGAACAAGGCCTCAAGTGCATTTAAAAAGGCATTGACATCCAAGCATGCTCATTCGAATGATCGGTGGCTGTACATGATGAGTTTGGTAGAAGCTGAACGGTATTCGGAAGCCATTCAGTTTGCTGAAACTGGTGAGCAAAAGCATCTTGAGGCTGAGTTCATTGCGTATTGGGCGAAGGCATATGTGCAGATTGGACAAGCCGATAGTGCGCAGAGACTTCTTCAGATTTTATGTTCAAGTGGAGTTCATTGTGATGGACCTGATTGGGTTCAGGAACTTTATGTGACAGCTTTGAAAGATTGACGGTGTTTGACTGGGCACACCGAAATTTTGCAACTATAAACAACCATTATTTCAATGGATGTGACCATGCTTGCAGCTGCAATACTCATTGCCCTTTCCGGACTTGGTGACGGAATAGCGATTTCCGAGGCCGGTTCAGAACGCAAAGAAGAAGCGATTATTCTGCAAACCATCGAGACGGTAGAAGCCACTCAATAAATTCTTCCGAAGTGCCCAACGGTCAGTGTGGCACAAATACCATCGTTCGCTTATGCTAATTCATGGATTTGAATAGGGCATTGTCATGGCGTATCACTTTCAAAGTATGGATTTGGCACAGCTTTACGATGCTGCCGAGGCCATTGGGTTAAACTTGAAGCCAGGCCTTAAGAACAATCAAGAAGCGCTTTCAGAAAGCCTCGAATTTCATTATCGTTGGCGAAACGAGTTGTCTGACATCGCCTTAAAAGCGGGTGGCATGGAACCCTCAGAAGTTCCTGAGTTACCCTATGACGCTGAGCGTATACAGGAATGCCTCATTCAACTTCAGCCAAAGATCCGGCGGAATAAACGCAAAAGATGGGGCTGGTTTGGACTACTCTTTCTGCTTCCCGTTGTCGGTGCAGTTCAATGTGTTCGGGTAAACCAAAACTTATTGGACGCTCAGACAGTGCTCGTCAAAGAAGAGCTTGAACAACTTCAAACCATCACTTTATCCCTTGGATGGTCTGTAGATGTTCCTGATACGCCAACATGGTCAGATGTCACAACGGCCAAAGCCAATATCGAGGAAGACCGAAGATTGGCTCAACAGATGATCAATGTGACACAGGTCGCTGAGAGTCTCGGCTATTCGATTCATCATATAAGACCCTATACAGATGCTCAGGTTGGAGATTACAGCCTGTGGATGGACTTGGTTCAAACGGAAGATCACCCTATACCTCCATTTGCAATGCGAACCGTGCCATTGACTGTTTTTTCAGTGAGCGACACGCAAATTGATCGGCAATTCAATCTGACTCATGCGTTAACCGTTATGTCTCGTACAGTTGACACAGGCCTTTGGGCCTTAGGCGACGCCAAAGACGCACCTGAACACAAAGACACAACTGTACAGGTCAGTTGGGGACAGGCCATAGCCTTCGCCAATTTAATGTCGCAGCGAGAAGAACTCGAAGTCTGTTACATGATTCAAAATAATGTTTGGCAATGGGAAAACGAGGACTGTAATGGTTTTCGACTACCCACTGAGTTGGAGTTGATTCAACTGTACCGTTCCAATACCGATGAGAATTCTAAGTCTTACATTTGGGAGTGGGCTTGGGACATGTATGATCCGAGCTGGCTTTGGAACATGCCAAAAGGAACCCAAAATCCCAGAATTGACCGTGTCAATATGGCCAATCCAACTCATGTTATGCGATTGGGACCAAGTAAGCGTCGAAGTAGCGGCGGTGAAAAGGCTGCATTTCGCTTGGTCCGGACGATCCAAGAAAACCGGTAGATGCAGTACCTTCTGTCTTTTAGGATTGACTTTGCGTGATGGTTAGTCTTCCCCTAT
>JAYYJC010000508.1:0-6618 GCA_036146655.1 Myxococcota bacterium
GATCCCACACTCACCATCCGTCACCCTCAACCAGATGAGTATGGCGTCGAAAATGAACCCACCTATTTCGAAGTGGTGGTGTCTGACTCTCAAGATGAATTAAATGCCTTGTTGGTTGTGATTGAATCTGATGTGGATGGAGAGTTGTGTGCGGACTATCCAGATGACTCTGGACTTTTTGTGTGCGACGCATCACTCACACTTGGTGAACACTCCCTTTTGTTTACTGTCGTAGATTCCACCGACAACATGGTAAGTGAAGCACTTCAGTACTCTGTTGTACCACTGACTGAAATCGACAACGACGGGGACGGCTATTCAGAGTCCGAAGGCGATTGTGATGACACAGATTCTTCTGTATTTCCCACAGGAACTGAATACCCGAACGAAATAGACGATGATTGCGACGGTACAATCGATGAAGAAACCGCATCGTATGATGACGATGGCGATTGTTTCTGCGAAACAGAGCCATGCATTGGCTCTGCAGAAGTCATGTGCATTGAACTTCAAAGTGGAGATTGTGATGACACCCGTCCGAGCACATACCCCTATGCACCAGAAGTGTGTGACAGCATTGATAACAATTGCAATGGGGTGGCCGATGAGGGTACTTCTTGCGTAGATGACGACCTTGACGGGTTTTCTGAAATCGATGGAGACTGCGACGACAACAATCCCCTGACCTATCCGGGTGCATATGAAGTCGCAGACGGGCAAGACAATGATTGTGACAATGTGATTGATGAGGGTACAGACAACTACGACGACGACGGCGATTGCTATTGTGAAGCGAGTACCTGTTTGGGTTCAATCACCACCAACTGCTCTAACCTCAGCGGAGATGACTGTGATGATGGCGATTCAGACATCAACCCTGGCGTGGTTGAAATATGTGATGGCACAGACAACAACTGTGATGGCAGCACAGACGAAGATACCGCAATTGATGCACAAGTTTGGTACGAAGATACTGATGGAGACAGTTTTGGAAACGGGAATGTCGCAGAGATTGACTGCTACCAACCAAATGGCTATGTGCTCAACGGCACAGACTGTGATGACACCGCTTTCACCGTCAATCCCTCACGCAGCGAAATTTGCAACGGAATTGATGACAATTGTGTGGACGGCATAGATGAAGGTGTCAATCAAACATTCTATGCCGATTATGACGGCGATGGCTATGGAGACAGCAGCAACCCCATATACGCCTGCAGCCAACCAAGCAATGCGGTATACAACGATGGAGACTGCGATGATTCATCATCAAGTATTAATCCAGCGCAAATTGAGGTATGCGATGGAATTGACAACGACTGTGACTCTGATGTAGACGACTCGGACAACAGCCTCAATTTAAATTCAGCACCATATTGGTATTCCGACGGGGACAATGATGGATTTGGCAATCCCACCGTCTCGCTCAGACAATGCAGTCAACCTGGCGGATATGTGTCCAATGACGATGATTGCAATGATTCGACAAGTGCCGCTCAACCGGGCGCAACTGAAACATGCGACGGAATTGACAATGATTGCGACAACAGCATTGATGAGACCAATGCAAGTGGCTGCACAACCTATTCCTATGACGGCGATGGAGACGGTTATGGCAATGGTTCAAATACGCAATGCCTATGTGCCCCATCTGGCAATTACGATGTCACCAATGCAAGTGATTGTTATGACTCCAACGGCGATGCTCGTCCAGGTCAGAGTACATGGTTCAGCAACCATCGTGGAGACGGTAACTTTGACTATGATTGCGACAACTCCGCAACCAAAAGATACAATGGCGGCGGAGGATGTGGCGGTTGGCCTGGTTGCTCCACCAATAATGGTTGGAACGGTGGAAATCCCTCGTGTGGAAACAACGGGCAATGGGTTACCGGTTGTTCAACCGATTGGTTCAGCTGCGATAAAAATACTCAGAACCGCACTCAAGAATGCCGCTAGGCTTTGCCATTTTGTATGGACCGTTTTAACGGGTACATCGACACCAAAAATCAGTCAACTAAGAGTAACATGAGCACCAAAGAACTCGAAAAAATCGCCAACAAGTATGACCTGACCACAGAAGCAGTTCTTGAGATTTTTCAATCCCTTAAACCACTGTATCAGGCATCGAGGGTGTCTGAGCTTATCACTCAAATTGACGCAAATGCCGAAAGTGTCTTTGATGCTGAAGAACTCAGCAATGCGGTTTCAACAGAGCATCGCTATGACGAACTTGGAATTCTGGGTATGGGTGGCATGGGAGCCGTTTATCGTGTCAAGGACCGTTTGTTGAGAAGAGTGGTTGCGCTCAAAACAATGCAACCCGATCTTCAAAGCAACCCAAAACTCATGCAGCAGTTCATTCAAGAAGCATGCCTCACAGCTCAGTTACAGCATCCAGGAATTGTTCCAATTCATGACATTGGAAGCCAACCCGATGGCACACTTTATTTTACAATGCGTGAACTGGCCGGCCAAAATCTTCACTTTATGATTAAGGAACTCCACAACAACACTACTGATGGAGAATGGCGCCCATTTTTAAAAGAATGGACCTTTCAGAGAATAATCGAATCCTTTCGAAGAGCCGTAGAAGCCGTCGCCTTTGCACACAGCCGTAAGGTGATTCACAGAGACCTCAAACCCGCAAACATCATGATTGGCAGTCATGGAGAGGTACTGGTAGTGGATTGGGGTGTTGCCGTGTATTGGCCTTCCGCAAAGAAGTCGACAGCCAGCATCCGAACCTCTGGAACTCCTGCATACATGTCACCAGAGCAACACAAAAACTCCAAAGATGCACTGAAAGCCACCTCTGATGTGTGGTCTTTGGGTTGTATTTTATATGAGATCCTGAGAGGCGAGCCGCTGTTTCAGCCTGACACCGCTGAACGGGTTGGCAAATTGTCCAGTAAAAAAGACAACACCAAGTTTACCGTTCTGATCAAAAACAGCCTCATCAATGTGACTGATGCCCCTTCTCCACCCACAGCACTCGTCAACTTAACGGCTCGTATGCTTAACCCCAACATAGAAGAACGCCCTCAATCTGCAGCAGAGGTGGCGCTTGCGTTGTCGAATTGGTTGAATGGTTCCAGACGATCACAGGATGCGGCCAAAATTATTGCGCAGGCTGAAGATGTAGCCATGGCGGCAAACATGGCTTTTGAGGAAGCTCAAAACCTACGAGAAACAGCACAAAAACTCGAAAACAAAATCCCAATTTGGGCACCCGATTCTGAAAAACAAGAACTTTGGCAGTTGCACGCACTCATCAAAAATCTTGAGGCCCAATCGCTGCAAAAGAAATTACGAATGGAAGCTCTTTTACATGGGGCACTGACGCATGACCCACAAAACACCATGGCCCATTTGTTACTGGCTCAGCGCTACCAGCTTGCCCATAAAAAATCTGAGCACGCCAGAGACTTCATTGGGTCAGCTTACAATGCATCTCGTCTTCAGCACCATGCAGAAGCCCTCCCTGCTCAGCACCCTCAGAGAGAGCACATGTTGACTTATTTAAGTGGTCAAGGGCAGTTGTCTCTCACTTTCAAGCCTAAGATCCAGCAGTGCAGGCTAGAAGAACATTTTCCGGACAGCCGCAACCATCAAACAATCAGACATCTAGACATCACCACTTTTCCCTTGCTTAAACATTCAATGGAAATGGGGTCGTATGTACTCACGGCTGAGGTGGCGGACCATCACCCACTGATCTATCCTGTTTTCATTGATCGTCAGCGACATTGGAGATCGACCCCCCCAAATCAAAAATCCCTTCCAGTTCGATTGATGCCCAAAAGAAAAATGGATCCATCCTCTGAGGTCTATGTGCCAGAAGGCTGGTTCTGGCAAGGAGGAGACAATCAAGCCATCGATCCCCTGCCCCGCCAGCGAGCATGGGTTGACGGTTTCATCATACAAAAGAGCCCAGTAAGCATTCGGCAGTACATGCAATTTCTGAATGCCCTCTTAGCTCAAGGTCGAGATCAAGAGGCCGAAAGCTTTTTGCCACTTCAAACAAATCAACGGAGTCATTTCTCGATTGCGAAGAAGGATAAACAGCGCACCTTTAGAGTACATCCAGACCCAGAAGGAGACATCTGGGATACGAGATGGCCAGTGTTTAATGTCGATATCAAATGCGCAGAAGGGTATATCAAGTGGCTCAATACGCAGAGTGACCACACATGGCGATTGCCCACAGAAGCCGAGTGGGAAAAGGCGGCAAGAGGTGTCGACGGACGTAATTTTCCGTGGGGTGATCACGCCAATGAAAGCTGGATTTGCACCAGAGACAGTCACAATCAGCGCCCCTTGCCTGAACCGTTGGGCTCTCGGCCCAAAGACATCAGCCTCTACGGTGCAAGTGATATGGCAGGCAGTATTTCAGAGCTAACCAGCACCCTTTTTTACCATCAAGACATAGACCGCAGAAACCCACGGCATGTCATTAAAGGAGCCTCTTGGAAAGGCAACTCAAGATATGCCCGCATCTCTTCGAGAGGCATCATTGATGCCAATGAGCGAAGTTCCAGCGTGGGGTTCAGACTGGTTCGAAAGGCATTTTAGGGTTTTGGCGGCTCAACCCACCCCCCAAATTCTCTTTCCAATGCAATGGCAAGCGCAATGGAAAGATGATCTTGATGGGGACCGGCTGCCACCTGCACTCCAAGTGGAATACCCGATCGATTGAGCCCAAGGGGCACCTGAGTCACGGGCACTTTCATAATGTTTAAAATGGCGGTGTAAGCCCAGTTCCATGGCGGAAGCAATGCCTTTCGATGTTTTGGTGCCACCTGCGCATGGGAAGGGTAGAGAAAAACCGAATTTTTGCCAAGTAAATCATGAAATTGCTTCCTCAGCGCAATCCCCTGCTCGACAAAAGGTTTAAGGGTATCAAACCGCTTACCAAAGTCTTCAATTAGAACCAATCCAAGGGCAGGAAATGTATGCTGAGATGTTCCAAAAATAAACCGAAGAATCTCAAACAGAACTGAGTGGGAAGGGTCCTCAAAGAGCAGTTCTCGGAAAGGGACGCCGCCAGCGGCCTCAAGAGCAGCAGACCAGATCTCAACACTGTACTTAAATTCAGGTATGGTGTGTTCAATGACAGTAAGACCGTGATCGCTTAAGGTCTGTGCCACCATTGCTTGTGACTTACGAAGCTCCTTGGACAGTGAGCGCCGACCATCACCAATCATCGAATAAACCACAAGAGAAGACAGATCTACTGAACTGGGATCGACCAAATCATCTCTGTCTGACAAGACTTTGAGGATTGGCATCAGGTCGTGCGCCGATTGTGTCAGCGGACCGGTACACAAATAATCTTGAGCTTCACCTTCTGCATTGGGGTATTGACCAGAATTCGGTACCAACCCCGGTGTGGGTTTATGGCCAAAAACACCACAAAAAAAGGCCGGCATTCGAATGGATCCACCAATGTCTGATCCCAGACCAAATGGGACGCATCCAGACCCTACCATGGCACCCTCACCTCCGGACGACCCCCCAACCGTCCGATGGAGATCATAGGGATTGTTGGTTCTCCCGTAAACCGTATTGTAAGACTCCATCCACATGCACAGCTCAGACAAATTGGTTGAGCCTATAGGAAGGGCCCCTGCATCGAGAAGCCGTTGCACCGTTGGGGCATTGTAATGAGCGACCACATCATGGCTTGATTTCAATCCACTGCTGTGGGGCATACCTTTCCAAGCAAAGCATTCTTTTATGGTACAGGGAATACCCAGCAATGGCTTAGACTGAATGTATGCTGGCGACAAAGACTCTGTCTGATGCAAAGCATGGGATGTGGCCCATTCGAAATTAGAGCGAACAAGCGCATTAAAATGCGGATTCCAGGTCTTCAAAGCGTCAATCGACTTTCGAGCTTCCGCACTTGGAGAGCTTGTTTGGGAAAGGAACGACTGGTGAATGCGAGATATATTTGACATTTATATTCTTAAATAAGAAAGCTCTTTCTATCATATGGAAGTGAGACGCAAATGACAGGGTCAAAATGGACATATGAAGCGCATCTACACGGCCCAATACAGTGACCACCGCAAAAAAACATGCGCTTTAAAAAAATCAAGCCGCATTTATCTTCACATTACATACAACAATGCGTTACTGTTTTTTCTGAAAATCAGAGCACAACCAGGCTTGTCTCATCTCAAAACAAAGAGGTATCATATGAAACCGAACAGAAATAACATCATGACCATTTTATGTGGGAGCATTGGATTGTCCGCATTGCTTTTGCCCTCTGAAGTCAGTGCGGAAGGGTCATTTGAGGTGGGAGCCAATCAAGGGCTACAAAACACAACAACGATGTATGTCGATATCATCGCACCAAATGAAGAAATCTACTTTGAAGGCAACGGCACACTCACATTGTTCTTAGATCAAATTCAAGTTGCTGTACTCAGCAATGGTCAATCGCACACAGCAGCGGATGTCGGTATTTACAGTGCCGTACTCAGTGAAGACCAAGCAAATGCATGGACAATTGATGTTTCAGGAGCCAGCCAAGACTACGGCCGAATATGGTCTTATGAATGGAATTTTAACACAGGCTCATTTGCAGAAAGTTATGCCACGAATGCA
>JAYYJC010000509.1:0-10000 GCA_036146655.1 Myxococcota bacterium
GTTGTGATTTGGTACAATGGGTGAACGCCACCATAGAAAATAGCAGTTAAAACAAATGGTATGACAAGGAAGAAGTATTTCATCTCTTATTATTCAGAGTAGACATTATAGTGTTATAATACGCCCGAAATTTACTTACACGACGACTTTATTGAATGAACAAGCCTCAGACCGAATCAAACTCAGAAAGTGATTTTAACTATCTCATTGGCTACATTCTAGCTGTTTTCCGTTCGAGATACCTTGTCATTTTGGCATTTTTGATATCGCTTTTGGTATCTGTCTTTATTGCAACTTCTTTTGCAACTCGTTTCTATCGATCTACGGCCGTGGTTGAAATATCGCCAAAAGCCCCAACTGTTTTTGATGTAAAACAAGTCGATGAGGTAGGAGTTTCATCCGCAAGCAGTAACATTCGTGCGTATTATGGCACTCAATATCGCATTATTCGATCAAACTTAATCCTTTCTAAAACCATACAGCGGCTGAGAGACGAACACGGAATCACTGATTTTGACGACCTTAAGAACCCCATTCCGTATTTGCGTTCATTCATGGTCTTGAGCCCACAAAGAGAGACCACAGTGGTCCATCTTTCATTTGAGTATTCTGACCCAGATAAATCAGCTTTGTTTGCGAATACGCTGGTCGATGTCTATATGGAAACGAATCTCGAGCGGGCTTTCCAAGCTGCCAGAGACGCTTTGAAGTGGCTTGAGAAAGAACATGAACGGTACCGTGAAGCCACTGTTCAGTCACAAGAACAGGTTCACAACTATAAGTTCAAAGAAGAAGTTGTTGGCATTGATGAGCAGTACAAAGCTGTTTTAGAAACGGTGGCAACCTTACAAAACGCATGGTCAGAGTTACATGCAAAGCGCATAGAACAGGAAGCTGTTCAAAGAGATCTTCAGTCTCAATTTCGGCGTGGTAGTCTGTATGTATTGGCCAAACGTCTCTCCAAAGATGATGTGACAATCAGTTCTTTGATTGACGAAAGAGAAGTGTTGCTTCAAGAGCAAAACAGATTGTCCATTCGGTATTTAGAGCAGCATCCTGAGCGTGTGCGTGTCAATGCAGAACTGGATGGCTTGGAAAATTTAATCCAGACCCAAGTTCAAGCCGTTATTTCCAGTGTAGAGTCTGAAGTCAAGACCTACATTGCCCAAGAAGAAGCCGTCTTGGCTGAACTTGAAAACTTTAGATTGCTTGTTAAAGAACTCGACTTCAAGCAACTTCAGCTTGAAGAGCTGAAGAGCGAAGCAGAGAGAAACATCAAATTGTATGAAGGTCTCGATCTCAGGATGTCTGAAGTTGACCTCTCTCAGTTTATTCAGGCCAACAACATTCGCATAATCGATCGAGCCGTTCCGCCGAATGCCCATATTCGACCCAGTCTGTCGTTCAATCTCCTTATGGCTCTCGTTTTGGGTTTGATTGGGGGATGTATCCTTGCCTTTTTGCTCGAACTTTGGGACAACAGCATCAAAAGTTCTCGAGACTTTTATTCGACACTTGGTGTGCCATTACTTGGTGCTGTGTTTTCAATTGATGACAACAT
Source organism: Myxococcota bacterium (assembly GCA_036146655.1). Taxonomy (GTDB): domain Bacteria; phylum Myxococcota_A; class UBA796; order UBA796; family UBA796; genus JAYYJC01. The sequence continues at coordinate 1,562 of JAYYJC010000509.1, forward strand.
GGCTGAAGTCCTTACGCCTCAAGAACGCTCATTATATGCATTTATCCGTCCTCGTTCTGCCATAGGTGAGGCTCTCCGTTCCATTCGAACCAATGTATTGTTCCGTCTGGGCACTGATGTCCCGAAGGTGATACTGGTGACCTCCTCAATCCCTCAAGAGGGAAAATCATTTATATCCTCCAATCTTGCAGCCATCATGTCAATGAACGATACGCGTGTCTTGTTGATTGATGCTGACCTCCGTCGACCGACCATCCATCGGATTTTTGGTATGGACAACAGCGTGGGATTGTCTGATTTCTTACTGGGTAAAAAGACTGTTGAACAATCCATTCGAAAAACCAAAGTACCCAACCTTGATATGATGATGGCAGGACCAATTGCGCCCAATCCATCTGAGTTGCTTGACTCTGAAATGATGCGTCAGCTCCCCAATGTGTTGAGTCAATACGACATCATTTTACTCGACACCTCTCCTGTTAACATGGTCACCGATCCCATTGTGCTCTCTCAAATGGTGGACGGGGTCATTTTTGTTGTGAAAGCTGGGTCTACAGAGCGACCGCTCATTAGAACAGCCATCTCGCATCTTAAAGATGTCAATGCTCCATTAATTGGGGGGATTGTAAACCAAATCAATACCGGAACTGGACGAGATGGAAACTACTATTACAGTGGCTACTATCGTCATTATGGTGGTTATTATATGGACGAAGAAGAGCTTGAGGAAATGCGCCGACTACGCAAGACCTCAGATTAGACAGTTCATGCAGAGCCAATCACCCTAACATCCTTGAATTGATTATCGGTAACATCGGCTTCTGACAGTTCTTTCAATTTGTACGCTACGGCAAAGACAGGCCACAGTAGAACATTCAAAGAGGTACGGTCTACAAATCCATTTGATATGGAGTCATTCGAAGCAAAGCCAACCACCAGTGCAATAATGACTGCACCAAAAATGCGTTCCCAATCCGTCTTTCCGTTTTGGACCAACCAACGGCCAATCATTAGGGTTTTCCATAAAATGTAAGCATAGACAATGATGGACAAGGGACCAAACTGAAAGAGTAAGAATAGAACACTGTTGTGTGTGTCAATCGTATATTGAATTTCAGAATCTTCTGATAAGTCCGAAAATGGGTCGTATATCCTCTGAGATAGAAGAGTATGTTTACCTGAGCCAAGCCCAAAAATGATATTGAATGGCGGTTGTTCAAAATAAGTGGGGACAGCTCTGGACCACATGAGGTACCGACCAGACCCAAGATCTTTGACGGTGTCCCACTCAATATTTTCAACATTAAAAACCAATACCAAGTCTTTGAACCGATCTTGAATGGTTTCAGAGTTTAAGATAGCAATGCCCAAAGCCACGCCGAGTGAAGACAATACAATCCACCTTTTCAAGGCCACTAAGGCCGAAAGCAAAGCCAGAATTGTGACGAGTTGGGCGGAACGCGTATGCGTGTGATAGAGAAAAAATAGCGAAAATCCGAGGCACACAAAAAAGAAATATCTGAACTTTCCCAGTCCCACTCGAAAAGCCAAGCTGATGTAAATAAAAATGAATAGAAAGAGCGACAATGCATGATTACGATGACTCGAATACCCACCAGTTAGCCGCCCATACCCTTTAAAAACCTGCTTCTCGAGCTGACCACTTGACCAATGATAAAATGTGGATCCAACGGCAATCAAGGAGATGACACCGAGAAGTAAAATGACTTTAAAAGCATGATCTTTATTTTTTATGTTGGTCAAAAATGCAAAAAATATGAGGAAGGGTAGAAAGAGCTTAAGGCTGATTGAAAATGCTTCTTTCATGGTTGCGGCATTTAGACTCGCAATGGTGACCAGTGCCAATAAAATAAGGAGAGGAGGAAAGAGAACATGCGTTCTGACTTGCTTGAAATACAGCCGGGTATGCCAACATGCCAATCCCGTACAGCCAATTGAAAACAGAGACCCAATGCTTAAACCACTTCCATCAGAACTCATTGAGAGGTCGACAACTATTCGGCCTGCCAAAAGAATGATAGCAGCAGCCATTGGGGAACGCAGTGTTGTAACAATGATGACCGAACCAAGTACCAAACCGAGCGGGATGAGCGCATTTTCATCCACAATGAAAATGGTGTTTACAATCACAAAAGCTATGAAAAGCGCAATTGGCAGCAGCTTTTTAAGAAAGACCGCGTTGGATAATATGTTTCGCTTGATGTTCATGGAATGGGATTGAAAGAGATTGAAGAAATATCACTGGAATGGGGTTATAGTGACTCAACTCCACTTTCAAGTAATGCAATGTTTATATTTAATCGTATTTTAGCCACAATACTAGTGTTTGCATCTTTATATTGCACAGATGCCATCGCCAATACCTATCTGATTGGCCAAGGCGATGTGCTAAGTGTTCGTATTTACAATGAGAATGGATTGGATGGGGATTATTCTGTCTCCGAAACAGGCACCATAAAGCTTCCATTGATTGGTGAGGTTTCAGTGGCCGGTTTGGCCCCAATCGATGCCAGTGAGATGCTCGAAGAGTGTTACAAAGATGGTTTTTTGGTCTCTCCCAATATTAACATTGAAGTGAAAGTATATGCGTCCCAACAAGTACAGGTGTTGGGGGCCGTCGAAACCCCCGGGATGATTTCCTTGACCCGTTCAATGACATTATTGGATGTCTTTGCATTGGTGGGTGGTGTTAAGGCAACAGACAAAAGTTCGCAAGAGGTGGTTATTCAAAGAGGCGGGGTTGAAACTCAACGTATTCCTGTTGCACCGTTATTGACAATGGGGTCTGACAACATTCAGGTTGAGAGTGGTGATATTATTTTTGTAACCAGCGGTATGACTGTGTATGTGTCTGGAAAAGTCAAGAAAGCGGGTGCGATTCCATACCACTCAGGTTTACATCTGACTGAAGCCCTTGCATTATCCGGAGGGGCAGAACGCACAGCCAATCTCAGAACCGTTTATATTCTTCGAAATGGAACCAGAATACCTGTAAATCTTCGTCGGGTCATTAAAGGGCGAATTGCTGATACACCACTACAGCAGGGTGACTATATTGTCGTTGAAGAGTCATTTTGGTAGGGGTTTGATCCATCTAACTCCGTTCCATCTCTGATTCTCACAATGTTGTCTCTGTGGCGCACAGAAATGATTCCCAAAATAATGAACAGCGGCCACATCGATGCCGGCCACAACCAAAACGAGGACATGCAACAGACCAGTACCGCGGTAAGCGAAGCAATACTTGATGCACCTGTCATTAGCCGAACAGCAATCCAAACGCCAATAGAGATCGCAAACATACCTGAAGAGAGCGACAGCAAAACTCCAGCGGCAGTTGCCACACCTTTGCCACCACTAAAGTTGAGGTAGGCAGAATAACAATGGCCCAAGACCGCCATAAGCCCTATCCAAGCCAGTTGGTCTGGTGTCCATTCTGATGGACACATCCAAATAAGCAGCGCACTTTTGAAGACATCACAAATGAGAGTGAGACCTCCAGGATACGGCCCGCTTACTCTCCAAACATTGGTCATTCCAATGTTATGGCTTCCAAGTTGCCTAGGGTCTCGCCCCGATAAGCCCATGCTCCAAAAGACACCAAATGGGATGGAGCCAATCAGGTAAGCTGAGCACAAGTAGAAGAGAAATGTCATCATCTTCAACGCCCACACGATATAGAATATACATTGTCTATTAACATTTCGGAGAACATATGCGATATCTAGGTTTAAGCGTACTCTTGGCATGCAGTGGCGGAAAATCAGCAGAAGAAGACGACACCGTCGCTGATTTGCTTGATGATACTCAAGACACAGATGACACACAAGTCGGTTGTGACCAAACTGTGGACGCTGACTGTGATGGTGTTCCTGATGAAGATGACTGTGATCCAAATGATGGCTTGGTTTATCCAGGCGCTGTTGAAATTCCGTACGACGGTAAAGACAACGATTGTGCTGGTGATGGTGATCTCAATGATGTGGATGGAGATGGCTATGTGGGTGTCAATGGTGGGGGTGATGATTGTCTTGACAATGATCCCAGTGTCTATCCAGGCGCACCAGAGATTTGCTACGATGGTGTGGATCAAGATTGTGGTGGTGATTTAGAACTCGAGAACAACAACGATTGCGATGGAGACGGTCATGTTGGCCGTGGAGATGATGCCACGGATTGCAATGATGAAGACGCCTCCGTCAATCCGGATCAGGTTGAAGTTTGGTACGATGGAATAGACCAGAATTGTGATGCGCATTCGGATTACGATGCCGATTTTGATGGAGAAGACACTGTCGACATCACCGATGGGACGGATTGTGATGATACAGATCCGTTGACTTATTCAGCCAATACTGAACATTGGGATGGGATTGACAGGGATTGTGATGGCCTCATTGATGAGATGGTTAATTACGATGCCGTTGTGGGCTACTTTGGTGCCACCTTGGCTGGCAACGGGAATGTGGGCAATGCTCTTGCAGCACTTGATGACTACGATGGTGACGGTTTAAAAGAGTTTGTGGTTGGCGCACCATTTTCAACAGCTGATTCCGAAAACAGTCCCGCTGTGGGTTGGGTACATATCTTTTCAGCTGGTCTAGATGATGGGGCTCCAGATGATAATTTGAGTCGAATCGAAGCCAATGCCGCTGGTTACTACCTTGGGTTTGACCTTGACAACATTGGCGATTTGAACAATGACGGCCTCGATGAACTTGCAGTTGGTGCACCAGGGGTAGGTCGCGCTTACATCTTTTCAGGCGCAGATCTCGAAGCAGGAGGCAACATGACCATTTCCAATGCCATGTCTAATGTTGCTGGTACCGAACTTACCGGTCTTTTGGTTTCACAAGTGGGAGATGTGAATGGCGATGGTGTTCCAGACCTTGGGGCTGGTGCCAGTCATTTTGATTACAATGACACCACTTGGTTGGGAATATGGTCTGGTTCTGACATTGCCGGTGGGGGTGCCTATGGTCAGAGTGCGGCATTGGCTGTCATTTCGGCTACGGGTCAGGGGGGTGACATTGTGACTGGGCTTGACAGCGATGGTGATGCATTTGCGGATGTGTTGGTCTCAACCAATACGGTTGGAACTGGCCGGTTGGCCATTGTGCCTGGCGCTGATATGACCGGCGGTGTCTTGCTGGATGTGAACAATTATGCAGATTACATCACCGGCTCAAGTGGTGCCCAGCTCGGCGCATACATTGGGGGGCTTGGAGATTGGAATGGCAACGGTTATGACGATATTCTTATTGCCGCACCTGGGCTAAATGGTCAGGATTCATCTGGAAATGAGGTGGACCAAGGGGGGGTGGTCTATCTTGTAGACACCAACGACATCAATGGAACGACCACAGTTTCCGATGTGGCATTGGTGACCTTTTATGGTGAGGAATTGGGTGGACGCATTCAACCGATCGGTCGGGCAGGTGATTACAATGCCGATGGCGTTCCAGATGTAATATTGTCTCAGCCAGGTACGCTAACGATCAATGCCATAGACTCCAGTATCCACCTGTTCAGTGGTTCAGACATACAATCTGGTGGAAGTTACCTTGTCTCGGAAGGTTCTGGGACTATTTTCTCTCGGAGTGGAACCACTGATTATCTAGGAGAGAGTATGCTCAGTTTTGACTATGACCTTGATGGTGATGATGATTTACTTGTCGGTGCGCCCAACTACAATTTTAATGGGAACTTGGGTTGGGCACTTGGGTATGCACTGCTGTTCGAGTCAGAATTCTAGGAGTATGCGTAATGTCAATGAGTCTAAGTGAGTTGATTGAACAACATGATGCCTTGTTTTACCCAGAGGACATCGAGAATGAAATCCTTGATGACCTTCAATTCATGGTCCATGATCTAGACATGCAAGTTTTAGGCTTTGCCATCGCAAATCTGCAAGATACTCCGATAGCATACAAACCGGACATGGAACATTGGGCGCGCATACACAAAAAAATCCTTGAAGTAGATGATCTGTCGGATGATGAAGAAATCATAAAGGGAAGGCTTATCGCTTGGATGCAATCCCTTTATGCCATTGTTCAAGATGTGAGAAGAGGTTTGACTTCTTGAATGATGTCGTTGAGGAAGGACTCTTGCTCTGGATGCTTGTCCATAAATAATTGCACGGTCAATTCAAGACACTGCTCTAGCCCTCTAAGATCTTGCAATTGTAGGTAGAGCACCATTGACTTTCGAAAATATTGAAGCGCTTGGTATGGGCGCTTGAGTGACATTTGACAGGTCGCCATGTCTCGGTAAAGACTAGCAAGACCAACGACTCCTCCCGATGCTTGAAAATAAGGAGCGGCTTGTTCAGCTGTTTCAAGGGCTTGTTCGAAGTGGGAATCAATCAAATACAAATGACTGCGCCGGTGAAGCAGATTGGCCATCAGTTGGGGTTGAAGCCCTTCAATTTGTTCGGCCTCAACTAATTTGCGGTGTGCACCCTCCACATTGCCCTGTGCGCATGCGATCTCAGCCTCTCGTATCCGTTGATTGTAGATTTCTATTCCATTGGGGTGACCGACCAAGGATTGCTCAAGTAGGTTCGAAGCGTAATCAATATCAACTTGGGTGACGGAGAGCCCACTTAGACCATACAAAATGGCCCGTCGTTCTGACTCTAAGTTGAAGTGGGTGGCTTTTTGAAGTGCATCCTTGAGAAGAACCTCGGCTTCGTCACCACGATGAAGAATGCGCAATGACTCAGCCTGTTGGCGCAAGATGAAGATTTGTGCTTTGTGGTCTTTGTCCTTTTCTGCATATGAGGCTGCGCGTGTGAAGTACTGTTGGGCTGCCCTAGATTGCCCTCGGTAGTGAAAGCATTCCGCAATTGTGGCGGTGATCAGACCAATTGCTCGTCCAGGCATGTCTGGAGAACGCACGATGGCAGCTTCAAGGAGTGATTGCGCTTGTTCATAATGGGCCCACGCCAAAAGCACTTTGGCTTGTGCCAGTGTGGCTTTAAGAGACAGTGCATCATCAAGCGTGGTTTCTGCCAGCCACCTCAATGCAAAAAAGTGTTGTGGCCGTGTATTTGATGGAAGTGGCGCACCGTTTGCAGTGCTAAGCAATGGCATCAAATGGCGCGACAAAATGTCAAGTAAGGGTCTTGGGTCCAAGCGTTCACGGAGGTAACTTGCAAGATTTGGATGAATTTGCAGCCATCCTTGTGGTGCAGGAAACGCAACCCGTTCATCCAGATTATGTGGCAGATCTAAGCCCGCTGGGAGGTATGCCAGTATGCCTTCAGCCGTTCGAAGCAGTTCATGCTCGGAGATATATTGCTCAGGGTCCTCAAAAGCGTCAATGTGCAGGGAATGATGGATTGTGGTCTGAAGATGTGGATCTCCAATGAGTACAAAGGTGAGACTTGGATTTAGGCTTGATAAAGTATCGATGAGAGACAGGCATCGGTTGCTCATTCCGACACAAATTAAAGCGGTAACTTCATTTTTATTCAGGTGGGTTGCAATATCTACGAGGGTCGAACTGAGGGGACACCCCAGTGCAGCTGCAAGACAGAGAAGGGCATCGTCATCATTTCGAGAGTCCCAAAATGCAATGTATGCGTACTGCTCTTTTTGGTGGTTCAGCAGGGCTTGTGCAAGTTGTTGGGCATACAGTGGTGCTCGACAAGCAATTACCAGTCGGCCTGTTTTTGACAGGATATGCAATGCCTCTTGAATTTCTGGAAAAGCATCTGGGGGGTGTTCTGGCGGATGCCATGGTGTCATGGTGGTATTTCCGGTGGCAAGATTCAAAGGGCTCCGTTAGTATTTATCACTTTATTGGGGGAGTTGACATGACAGAAATAAAGACGATCGGTGTTGTGGGTGCAGGTCAAATGGGTTCAGGCATTGCCCAGGTGGCAGCTGTTGCGGGTTATTCAGTGATTCTGACAGATATATCTGAACAATCATTGGCCAATGCAAAAGCAGGCATCCAGAAAAGCCTAAACAAGCTGGTCTCAAAAGGTCGACTAGATGCTTCAGTGGCCGAAGCTGCCTTGGAACGAATTCAAACTGGAACAGAACTGAGCCTGCACGGCTCCGCTGATTTGGTCATCGAAGCTGCTACAGAAAATGTTGAACTAAAGTATAAAATATTCAGCGCATTGTCAGATGCAACGCCGCGTGAGACCATTCTCGCAACCAACACCTCATCCATTTCTATCACCGCTATTGCTGCCCATACCAATCGGCCAGATAAGGTGATGGGAATGCATTTTATGAACCCTGTTCCGATTATGAAACTTGTTGAGCTGATTAGAGGGCTTGCGACGGACGCTGAAACCTATGCTGCCGTTGAAGCAGCCGCCCAGCGGATGGGGAAAACCACAGTGGAAGGTCGAGACATGCCCGGCTTTATTGTCAATCGAGTACTAATGCCGTACATCAA
>JAYYJC010000510.1:0-14919 GCA_036146655.1 Myxococcota bacterium
TGAAGCTGTTCAAGCCTTGTACGAAAACATTGCGTCAGTCGAAGACATCGATCAAGCCATGAAACTTGGGACAAATGTTCCAATGGGTCCACTCACTCTTGCAGACTTTATCGGTTTAGACACTTGCCTGTCCATCATGGAGGTTCTTCATGATGGGCTTGGTGCTAAATATGCACCGTCACCCTTGCTTCGAAAATATGTAGAAGCCGGCTGGTTTGGAAGAAAGAGTGGCCGTGGATTTTATGACTACAGTCAACGCTAACAGGAGAATTACATGACAGATTATCAAACATTAGAAGTCAGTATCTCTGAACAAATTGGTACCATTACACTGAATCGACCCAATGCTCTTAACGCCATCAACTTGACCATGGTGCAAGAACTGGGGGCCGTGCTTGACGCTTGGAAAGACCTGTCGCTTCGGGCCGTTATCATTACCGGTGCAGGCCGTGCTTTTGCTGCAGGTGCGGACATTACCCAGATGCAATCGTTCAACGCATTGGATGCACAACACTTTGCTCAAGTCGGTCAATCAATATTTCGTCAACTTGAACATTTCTCCGCCCCCACAATTGCGGCAGTAAATGGTTTTGCATTGGGAGGAGGATGCGAATTGGCCATGTGCTGTGACCTTATCCTCGCTGGGGAAAAGGCCCGTTTTGGGCAGCCCGAAGTTCAATTGGGTGTCATTCCTGGTTTTGGTGGAACGCAGCGTCTGGTCACCCGTGTGGGACGACAAAGGGCATTGGAGTTGATGATGACAGGCCGGATGGTCAAAGCACAAGAGGCTGTAAGCATTGGTCTTGCTTTGGAAGTGGTCGAAGGTGATCTTATTGAAAGAGCCAATCAACTTGCCTTGAGTATTTCAAAAAATGCCCCTCTTGCTGTGACCTTTGTCAAGCAGGTGGTGGATCAAAGCGTCCATTTGGATTTAGACACTGGATTAGCGACCGAGGCAAGTTATTTTGGTCTATGCTTTTCTACAGAAGATCAAAAAGAAGGGATGGCTGCATTTGTTAATAAGCGAGCCGCTCAGTTTAAAGGTCAATGATGAGACCCGATATTATTCATTCATTATTCGAAAATAGGAACGACAATGCTCACAGAAAATGAAATAGGAGCGGTCAGAAACGCCGCCAGTATGTTTGAACTCCCTGAGACAGCTCTTGAATGGAGAGGGATGGCAAGAGAGTTTGCTCGAGAATTTGTAGCGCCAGGCTCCATGGAAAGAGACCACAATCATGAGTTCCCCAAAGACATTGTTAGAGAAATGGGCGAAAATGGTCTGATGGGTATGTTCATACCTGAAGAATACGGTGGTGCTGGACTGACGGTCTTGGACTATGTGGTTGCTTTAGAAGAAATCTGCTACGCAGACGCCGGTGTTGGTGTCATCATGAGTGTTAACAATTCATTGGTTTGCTGGCCTGTTTGGAAGTTCGGTAATGAAGAACAAAAGCAAAAGTACCTTGCACCCATGGCGTCCGGTGAAAAACTAGGCTGCTATGCTTTAACTGAACCGGATGCTGGGTCTGATGCTGCTGCCCAACGCACGGCATGTGTAAAGTCCGGCAACGACTTTGTCATTAATGGCCGTAAAATGTGGATTACAAATGGACCACAGGCCGATTTTTGTGTCACTTATGCCAATGTAGATTTCAAAGCTTCTCAAGCGGCTCGAACGCCTACAGGCTATGTCTCTGCCTTCATACTTGAAAGCAGCTTTGACGGCTACAATGTAGGGAAAGTAGAAGAAAAGATGGGTATCGCATGTTCTGGAACCAGTGAGCTTGTATTCGAGGATATGACCGTGCCGGCAGCCAACCTTCTCCACACTGAAGGACAAGGTTTTCAAGTGGCCATGGCCACACTGGATGGCGGCCGTGTTGGTATTGCCGCTCAAGCACTTGGAATTGCCCAAAGAGCCTTTGATTTGGCTGTCGCATATGCCAAGCAGCGTGTTGCATTTGGCAAACCGATATCGAAACTTCAAGCCATTCAGTGGATGCTCGCTGATATGGCCACCAAAATCGAAGCTGCTCGACTTCTGACTTGGCGTGCTGCTGCCCTGAAAACGCGTGAAATGGCTGGAGAGCGATTCAACCGCACCGAAGTCACCAGAGCATGCTCAATGGCCAAATTGATGGCTTCTGAATGTGCCAACTTCTGTGCAGACAAAGCACTGCAGATCCACGGTGGCTATGGTTACTCGAAGGAATATGAAGTTGAGCGTTTGTATCGGGATGCCCGAATCACCACATTGTATGAAGGCACTAGTGAGATCCAGCGACTAGTGATTGCCAGCGGCTATTTGAAGTAATCGTTTCACAATTGATTCGGAATTTAGCCATTTATTAAAGTCAAACCTTTTGCAATGTGATATTTTAAGGGCCTTGACACACATTTTATTCTCTTGGTCTTCAATGCCGGTCACTCAACCACGCCTTCGGTCTCGCGTTTCTGTTTTTACGGGAACCAGCTCAGAATTTTTGGGTTCAAAGTCTTTGCCTCACAGCATTAAAGCAAAACCCAATGTGTTCATTTTTGGGCCCTCTAAAAGTGGTAAAACCATGGTAGGGAAGCGAATACTTGGGAATGATGTCTTGCTTATTCGTCAGCTACAGTTGATGGATCTTTTGACCAAAACCATTCGAAATGACTGTGTTTGGGACGATGAATTGGTTCAACATCCACGGGTCATGATAGAACTCCCGCCGTTGCTCTCAGCACGTCCATTTGTACGAAAGCTCATTCATGAGTTTCTTGAGACAAGGACAAACAATGGTCATCGCACAGTCATTCTTGAAGCAGAAGATCTCGCACCGACTCAGGCTGTCCTTGGTCTGATAGATTTTAAAGACAGAGCACTGCTCATTTTACGGTTTCCTGAAGGGCGTGGACGCTATCGATTTGCTGCTCATGCTTGTCGCAGCCGAAATATTCCACTACATTATTCAAAGGTCTTGGGCGAAATCCCAGATTGGACCTATGAAAAGATGTTTGCGGAGCTTAATATTATTGAAGCCAATTTAAAGAACCAAAGGTCCAGTAAAAAGCGACAAAACCCTTCAGGATGAGTTCAACCTTACGCCCTATGACTTTTGGCACTTAGATTTAATCATGAAACCAGGTTTGAAACTCAAGTGTGATCTTCACTTGTTGTTGTACTTTTGAAGCGCAGCGCCAATCAACTCAATGGCATGGGTAATTTTATGTTCTTCAAGTACAGCAGCAAGTCTGATTTGACGCTGCCCTCGGCTTGGATTGGCATAAAATCCACCCCCAGGTGCAACCACAACACTTTTACCATCTTGACGGAAGTCTGTGACCAGGTATTTGGCAAAGTTCTCACTGTTGTCGACGGGGAGTTCAACCATGGTATAAAATGCCCCTTTGGGTCGGTTGTGAGAAATGCCTTCGATTGCATTTAGTCCGTCGTAAAGCGCATCTACACGGGTTTTCCAGATTGTTCGAACAGACTCATAGTAGTGCTCATCCATTTTCAATGCAGCGATTCCAGCTGCTTGTGCAAGGGGTTGTGGACCGAGGCGAGCTTGACCAAGCCGTTCAATTTTTTCCATTAGGTGGGGATTTCTTGAGATCAACGCCCCCAATCTCAAACCGCATGCAGACCATGTTTTTGACAAAGAGTCAATGACGACAATGGCATCCTTGGCTTCTTCAACTGACAATGCGGATGCAGGGGGTGTTTCAAACCAGATCCGACGATAAACTTCATCTGCAATCAAAAAGACACTGTTTTTTGCACACCAAAGTGCAAGACGACGAACTTCATCGTGAGCGTAGATCGCTCCTGTGGGGTTGCCTGGATTAGAAAAGACAATCGCTTTTGTCTTTTTAGTTTTTAAGGCATCAAGTTGTGCGTTTGACGGCAACGCAAACCCGTTCGAAAGCTGGGTGGGTATGGGTCGGACATGAGCACCAGCCACAGTGGCAAAGCCATTGTAGTTTGTATAATAAGGCGTTGGAACGAGTATCTCATCTCCGGGATCGCAAATGGCCGTAAACGCAAAAAGTAAGGCCTCAGAACCACCTGTGGTAACTGCGATGTGTTCCGGACTCAGTTCGGGTTGCCATTGAGAATGGTAAGCTGCAAATGCGTTTCTACACTCTGGTGTTCCTGAGGCTGGGCCGTATGCCAAGATTGAAGGCCGAAAATCTTGGATGGCTTTCAGCATGGGCTCTGGGGTCTCAATATCTGGCTGACCGATGTTGAGGCGGTAAAAGTCAACTTCCTTTTGTGCTCTGACTGTAATGTCTAATTTGCGAATGGCAGACTCTTGCAGAGTCATGGCTCTTTTTGAAAGCTGCATCATACACTCCAGATTTACGCACACTCTTATCCGAATCTCATGGCTTTGGCAGTCAAATGTTCATTCGAGGAAGCAAATGTCACACAGGCAATAGTGGGATGTGGAATTAAGGAAATCTATGTCCACTTCTTGCGTCTTCTTGCTCGTATTAGAAATGGAAAATAAAGAATCGGTAAGATAGCCTGCGATTTGTCTCGGCATCCACCATTGGGAGTGGCCGTTGATGATTGATCTTCTTTCCAACTCTCATCAGGATCATTGGAAGGTGGATCCTCATCTTCGATGTCATTTATTCCAAAGGCTTCAAGGTCCAAAGTGGCGTGGGCAATAAAGACTGCATTTTGTTTGTCAAATCCCATCACAATGGTGTCTTCTTTGCGTTGAAGCCAAGGTCTCATAAACCCACCAAGAAAAGGATCTGCAAAGGTGATCTGGTGCCATTCGAGCAGAGTAAAGGTTTCATCTACAACAAATAGGTACACATCGCCTGTATCAGCATCCCAGTTTTCAGCAGGATCTCTGCCCATGGTCAAGATGAGAAAGTAATCTCCAACACGGGTAAAGCTGCTCGGCCAATACAATACAATTTCAGGCAAAGGACGCTCAATGATCCAGCGTTCTTGGAGGGCGAGATCGAGCCCATAGGCACTAACCGTGAGATTTGGGCCAGGGTCCACTCCAACAGCGAGCAATTGGGACCAATTGTCATCGTCAAGTAGACCTGCTCCTGTCATCCGAGGTGAATCCATTATTTCAGTCGGTTCGGATAAACTGGCGTTTTGACCCACATCGATAAAAAAGTCACGGAGTCCAACTTGTTCTGCAATTCCAAATCCTTGGAAACGGGAACCACAGACCGCTGGAACATCATTTGCGGCGTGGGGTGGCTCGCTTTGAACATATTCACTTTCAGCCACAAGACCAAAATTATCATCGTAACGAAAGATATGATTGGTTGGAACTGCCGACGCCACATGAAGCCAGGTACCATCCGGACATTTGCGAATGGAATGGTCACTGAGATCTGTTCGACCGGTAAGTGAAACAGCTTCTTCAAATGGAACAAACCAACTGTTTTCTTCAATCGGGACAAGCAGCAAGTCACCTTCCTGAGCCAAGGCAATGTGCCAATCATTGTTGTAAAGTAACGGAATGGACCAATTTCCACCGATTTCTAAATCGATGGCGTCGCTAATGTCGTAAACAAATGGTTCAGCATTGGCAAATGAAAGGAATAACCACAAAGGCATATGTCGAGCCTCATTAAACGGGCAAATGACTGTACTCGTAACCCTACCTAAGATTATCACAGACGGTTGGGGGCGGTACTTTTAATTGGGCTCAATGTCGATGTATTTTATTTCTGGTATTTGGGTGGTGATTTCTTCTTCAAGGGAATCAATGGTAGTCACAATGTGGTTGACTGTCTGAATGGAGAGTGATTTACAAAATACATCAAAATCCTCTTGAGATTTGATATTCAAATAAGCCTCAGAGGTATTGACTTGCATCGTTTCGAGAAGCGCTTGGGTGTGCAATTTAAGCTCAACTTGCACTTCATACTGATTGGCCCCGATGACTTCAGCCCGAATGTAATTGGTATGCTGTATGAGTTTTTTTGACTGTAAGATCTGCTTTAAGCGGTTCATGTCCGTTTCCGGAATACTTCTTCCAGTGAGCAGTGACTTGTTTTTTTGGATAAGCACAATCGCAACACCACCGAGAAGTACTCCGACCAAAATAGAACCGATTGAATCCCAATGGGGATTGCCGGTCATATCCGTTAGCCAGATGCAGATAAGGGCAATTATCAAGCCGATGCAAGCGGCACCGTCCTCTAGAAGAACAGCCAGTTCTGTTGGGTCGGCATGGTCTGAAAGATAGTCGTATAAAGGTAAATCTTCAGTTTTTGCCTGTGCCATTAGGGCTTTGGTGGCGTACAAAAGAACGGCCCCTTCTATAATGAGTGAAACGACAATGACTGCAATGGCAATGTGTAAGTCCTTAACCGCATGCGGTTCATGAGACAGCAGACCCTGAATTCCGTGCCACAGGCTCATGCCGCAACCGAGAAAAAATATTCCGGTAGCGCTAATTAATGCCCAAACAAAGCGAGCTCGACCGTATCCAGACTTATATTCAGCATTGGCGTCTTTCTCTGATTGCTTAATCCCTTTCAACAACAGAATCTGGTTGAGAACATCGGCTAGGGAATGAAAAGCTTCTGAAAGCATTGTGCTAGAACCTGTAAGTCCACTTACGACAAATTTACCTGTCATGACGACCGTATTTCCGACAATTGCAGCAAGAACCGACTGTTTGGATGAGGACATTAACTTCTCTGATGAACTTTGGATTTAGGATGTGTGAGATGCGGAATTGTGCTATTCTAATAACAAATTCTATTCCAATTGATAAAACGACATGTCTGTATCGTCTACCCTTGTTGTTCGTGGCATGAACAACCATCAGAAGGGCATTACATTTAAAGTCAAAGAACCCATGATTGTTGGTCGTTCGAGAAGTTGTGATATTTTTATTTCTGATGTACGGGCTTCTCGTCAACAGGCTCGTTTCTACCGTGATCCATCAGGAATCCTTTACCTCGAAGATTTGGGCAGCCTCAATGGTTCTTTTGTGAATGGTCTACAGGTGACACGCAAAAAACTTGAAGATGGAGACATTGTAAGGTTGGGGAGCACTGATTTTGAGGTGAAGGCATTGGTTCAACGGTCTACAGTTGAGCTTGTAGAGCCTCTGGTGCCCCAACACACAAAACTTATCAAGCAGATTTCTACTGTAGAAATTCCCTCATTGGGTCACATTGATGAGAGTTACATTTCATCGTTGGCGACAGCACAAGAAGGTCGGCAGCCTTCCATCTCTCTTGAAGAGATGAAAGCAATTTCTCAAAAGACCCGTAACTTTGCCACCCTTTTTGAAATCAGTACCTTGACTCAAAATGCATCTGATCCCGATATGCTTTTGACATCATCTGTTGATATTTTACTCCGGGCCCTCGGAGGGGATTTTGCTTATGTGGCTTTGCTTGATGAGAATCATGTGCTCGTGCCCAAGGTTTCTCGTTCAACAAACACCAATAGCAACCAGCGTTTTGTGCTCTCTCGTGCGGTCAACCGTTATGTCATGGAAGAGCAGTGTGCGGTTATCGCACCAGATGTTCGAAATGACTCTCGTTTCTCGGGATCGCATTCCATTATGATGGGACCAACCGGTTCAATTGTTGCTGCCCCAATCATCATGGGTTCTGAGTCACGAGGTTTAATTGCACTTTGTAACGAAGATGTTCGAAACACACTTGCAGAAAATGATCTTGACCTTTTGTGTGTGGCATCCAGCATCATCGGACCTGCTCTACAGAGCATGATGTTGGCACAGGAACGGGAAAGTTACCTTAAAGAACTTGAAGCCACCAATACAAAACTCGTTGAAACCCAAGAGCAATTGATTCGTTCTGAGAGGATGGCTGCCATTGGACGAATGTCAAGTGGTGTGATCCATGAGGTTCGAAATCATTTGTCTCCATTGATGCTCGCAGATTTTGTGGCGGAACAGTATCCTGAAGATGAAGACATCCAAGAAATGGCTGAACTGGTCATTGAAGCGCGCAAGCGTATTTTGGATTTGGTGGACGAAATACGAATGTTTGCGCACGGTGATCACCGCTCATATAATCGCCAAGCTCAAGGGATCAATCAGGTGGTTGAAAGGGTCATTCGATTTGTTCGATGTGACGCCAAGGTCCGTAAAGCGGCACTTGAAACTGTATTTGATGCAGAACTCATCGTGTATATTGACTCCGATAGGATCCGGCAGGTTTTGATAAACCTCATCCAAAATGCTGCCGATGCACTTGCGGACTCTCCTGAACCCAAGATTTCTGTTCGTGTTTATCGCAAAAGAAAGGTCGCATGTATTGCCGTGATTGACAATGGTATTGGGATCCCAGAAGACATCAAAAACCGCATCTTTGATCCTTTATTTACAACAAAAGGAGAAAATGGACTCGGTCTTGGGCTTGACATATGTCGACGAATCGTTGAGGCTCACGAAGGCAAGTTGATTTGTACTTCGACTGTCGGACAAGGCACGACATTCACCATTGAGCTTCCACTCGATCCAGCGGAATTATTTGAAACCCGACTGTAAGGTTGACCTTCGAAGTCTTTATTCTTCACACTCTCTAAATGATGTACGCCACTCGAATGAGTTGATTGACATCATGGATTCCCAAACTGTCAAATGTGATGTTGTCCACAAGTCTCTCGAACTCATATGTTCAGTCGATTGGAATGGAAATGAGAAAATTGAGCCCCCCATTTACAAGGTCATAGTGCCCAAACGGACCGTTTGCGGTTTGAAAATCTGCGGATGTCAGCTCCAATGTGTCAAGGCCACCATTGGAGACAACCAACTACGCTTGCTTCACACAGCCGATGGCTACTTCTCCAAAAAATCGGTCATCATCGGATCCGTTGAAATTACAGGACATTGAAGGCCTTGTTTGTCGCAATCTTGATCGATGCCATCGTTTGGAATTTCGGTGCCATCCGGATTGACATCGGCCTTGTTGTCGTCGCAATCTTGAGAGGCCAGAAAACCATCCTGATCAGAGTTAACTCCGCCATTTAGAAAATCAGTCTCCCATCCGAACCAGTGTCCTCTTGAGGAGTTGTTTTGGTGTACATGCCCAAATGAGCCCGAATAAAATCACTTGATACCTCCCGAGCGACTAGTCTGCCATGCAAAAATACAGTGGCTTGTGAATTGATTACTCTCGGAACATTTTTATGTCAGGAGTGTTTCCGGTGGCTTTGGCCGCTGATTGTATTCTGAGCTCATGCACCAACCATAGGCTCCAGTGGTGTCAATCAAAAGGATATCGCCCTCTTCGCAGGTTGGAAGCCTGCGGTTTCTGGCCATGATGTCCCCTGATTCACAAATGGGTCCTGCGATGTCAACCACCTGCTGATGGTTGGGCGGCACATTGAGCCCCTTTGAAAGGTTGTGTACATCGTGCCAAGCCCCATACAGGGCCGGACGAATGAGGGTGTGCATTCCTGCATCTGAGCCAACAAAACACTTTCCGAGCTTGGATTTGATCTGAGTAACGGTCGATAATATGATACCTGAGTCGGCCACAACGAACCGACCTGGCTCAATCCAGAGTTCAATGTTTGGATTGGCCTTCGATATGGGAAGCAGCGCAGAGTCAACTGCTGACAGATCAATGTCCAAACCAAATCCGCCTCCGATATCGAGGTAGCGCAGAGTTGGAATGTCAGCGGCAAGTTCGATGAGTGCTTTGGTTTTGGTCGCCCAGATTTCAGAATCAGTAATTCCTGATCCAGAGTGATTATGGAGCCCAACGATGGTGATATTCGCTTGCTGGCACCGTTCAATGGCCTTTGGTAAGTCCGCAACTCCAATGCCAAACTTCGAGCGCTTTCCACCTGTGACAACATGCTTGTGATGACCACCACCCCATCCCAAATCAATCCGTAGGAAAATGGAAGTGCCCGCCAAATCTGAAGCCCAATGCTCAAGTGGGTGAAGGGCGTCAATGCAGAGATAATCGCATTCTGCTCGGCCCGCCTTCAGTTCTGATCGACTTGCAAAATTTGGGGTAAACAGAACGGTTGCCTTGTCACCGATGTGTCTGCGGACATGCTGGACTTCTCCAATAGACACGCACTCGAATCCAAATCCTGACTGGTGAACAAGCTCTAATATTCTTGGGTTTGAATTCGCTTTGATGGCATAAAAGCACTGTGAGATGGCGCTGAGACTCTTGAGGTCTATTAGGCGGTCTTGGATGGTTGGCAAATGGTAGATGTAATGTGGAGTGGGATTGGACTTACCAATTTCGGTGAGTGTTTTGATTTGGCTATGCCACCATTTTTTGACAGGCTGGTCTTCCGTCTGTGACAAAGCGTTCCAAGGCGTTCCAAAGGTGCTGAGGTCACCGAAGCCACCAATCAATTTGCTGTGAAGCTTTTTCACCAGTGCGTCGGAAATGGCTTCATCGACCACAACCGTTAAGTTGAGGTCCGATGCCGCTTGACTCATTAGATACAACCGGTGCTCTGCAAAGTACTCAAAGATGCCTCCCAGCTTGTGGAGGCTGGCCCGCATCCCACTGCCCACGAGTGAAATGGCTGCACATGGTCCAACCAAGCTGGCTTGGCAATGCGCCTCAAGTTCACTTTTAAGTTTTGACCAGACTGAAGGGGTAGAGCCGTTGTCTTCAAAGTGAAGGGATACTGTGACATTGGTTTCAGAAGTGGCTACTAGGTCGATTGATAGATCAAATCTCTTAAAGCATGCAAACACATCGGCTAAGAAACCAGCTTGCTGCCACATTCCCAATGTATCCATTGAGACGAGATAAACACCTTTCTTTGAAGAAATGGATTTGACGCCAGCGATTGCGGCACCATCTGTTATCTTTGTGCCTTCGATATTGGGGAAGGGTGTTGCACACAGGTGGAGCGGGATGCGATGGTGTTTGAGTGGCAAAATACAGCGGGGATGCAGTGCTTTGGCACCAGTTGTGGCCATTTCTTGCGCCTCATCATAGTTTAAAACCCGCAGCAATTTTGCATTGTCGACCAATTTGGGATTAGCTGTAAAGAGCCCTGGTACATCGCTCCAGATCTCGAGCCGTACAGCTTGAAGTTTTGCCGCAAAGTAAGCCGCAGAGGTGTCAGAGCCACCTCGTCCTAAAATTACGGTACTTCCATCCGGTTGAGCCGCAATAAACCCTTGAGTAATAACAACTGTCGTCTCCAGTTCTTTTAATTTTGCCATCAGCGATGGCTCTGAGTCGAATGTGCAGACTGCTGAAAGTCGGCTGGTAATCGGATTGGATGTTGGTGTGGATTGTAAACATTTCCGAGCATCCCACCATGTGCATGACAAATTACACTGCATTAGAAACTGATGGATGATGGTCGTGGACAGCAATTCGCCTGCAGACATGATTCGGGCACGAAGCGTTGGTGATACTTCGCCAATGAGTGCAGCACCTTTGGTCAATGTTCTGAGATCCGCAATGTATTTTTGGTTGGGATCGAAAGGAACTCCAAATTCCTCGCACTTATTTTGATGGTCCAAAATAATCTGTGCCAAGTGGCCTTGGTCGGTGCTCTGTGAGTCAAGTGCATCGCAAAGCAATGACAGTTGATCTGACACCCCACTGAATGCAGAACAAACCGCCACCACGGAGTCAAACATCTCAGCTCTTTGTTGAAGTACCATTGCGATTGTTTTTAAGTGGCTTAACCGTGATACACTGCTTCCACCAAACTTGACTACAAGGGCTCTTGACATTTTGATATTCTCCGTAATTGACGACGTCTTCTAGCCGATTTTTATGGCAATCTCAATGTCTGAACGAAAAGGACCTGATGAATTTCGTTATTCGGATTGGAAGATGCACTTCATATTTCTAAATGTTTTGAACTCTAAAACATTTTGACAGGGATCTTTTATGAAAAAAGTACCTTGTTCACCCACTTCGCCTTTGAACCGCACCTTTGGTGCAATGTAGAAGGGATAGGCCTTTGATTCGAGTGTTTCAGCCAGATTTTGCCAATCATCCCACTTCAAAATAGCACCAAAATGCCGTGTTGGGACGCGATCGCCGTCTACAGTATTGTGTGGGTCATTGGTTATCTTGTCATCAATAAGGTGAGCAGAGATTTGATGTCCAAAAAAATTAAAGTCAATCCAACGCTCGTCGGTTCGACCAATTGGGCAGCCCAATAAATGCGCATAGAAATGTCGGGCCGCTTCAAGATCAGTGACTGGAAATGCGAGGTGAAATGGAGTCATCGTATTGGCTTGGTACTTGGCATAAAAGGTTGATTGGATATTGAAATTAAATAATTACTTGAACGGCGTCAATGTCTCATTGAAAAAAGAGACACAAGGCCCATTTTAAGTGAAACGCTATTTGTTGTCATTCATGAAGTCATTTGTGACTTGATGTGAATGAACGGTTTGCTCTTCTATATCTCTTATGGGAACTTCACCATTTCTTTGCGAAGATGGTTCAGTACGTTTGGTCGCCAAGGATGGTTTCCATGATCGGTTTTTTTTATGGTCAATTGCGTCGACAACAGGTAAGGTTTTGGTTTGCTTGATGTTGGACACTTTTGGCTTGCCATCTTGTGTGGCGTGTATAGACTTGCTTAGTTTTTTTGAGGAACCATCTTTACATAAGAATGATACTGACTTTTCGGCTTGTGGTGTTGTTTCACAATGCTCACTGTTTTGCAGTAGATTAGAATGTAAAATGATACTCTAAATGTATTCCTGATAGGAACCATAACTTATGCCGAGTTACCAAAGACGCTCCAACTCAGAACCACTTCAAAGTCCAAATTGGTCCACACCAGACAGAACGACACTTCGTTCTCACGGTGTTCAAGGACAGCCTATGAGTCTGCCCGATCAGGTGGAGCTTGAATCCGAACTTGGTTTAGATCTTTCTGGTGTTCAAGCCATGTTGGGAAATGCCGATGGCATGGCAAATATGGGTGCTGATGCAGCGGCGACAGGCAATCAGGTTTATTTTTCCAATTCCAACCCCAGCTATGCTCAGCAAAGAGAAGAGGTCATCCATCTTCTTCAGCAATCTAGAGCGCAAGGGCAAGGCATATCAAACCCCAACAGCACAACTGAGAGAGATGCATCAAGAGGGTCATCTGTAGGAACCACTGGGTCTGATGCATCTGTGCACAGAGATGAAACCAATACGGTGGGTCAGCAAGCCGTAAACTTGCAGATCAACGAAGGGCATGAGTATGTCATCACCAAATCTGACTATGATGTCAACGAGTCGGAGTGCATCCGTAAAGTGGCTCGTGCACATGGGATGATGCCTTTAAACTTAATGTCATTTAATCAACACATTGCTTCTTTAGCGACTGCGCCTGAACTGGCTCGCTACGCCACTATTCCCAATCTGTCTGTTGGAGCGGTCCTCTATATTCCTTCTTCCGATGAACTCGCATTTTATGAGTGTGTTAAAGTCAGCGATACGGTGGAGGCTGCGCAAGCCAGATATGCCAAGTTGATGGACAGCTCAGATTTGGCAATTCTTCGAGCTGCTCGACATCGAGCCAGTGGGCAAATTGGTGTGGGTTATGGAAATAAAGGCCTCGGAGATGAGGTGGCTGGTCCATTCCTGACTCCAAACCCGGTATTGGCGGGTGCATCCTCACGGCGATCTGAAGAAATTGGCGGACGGCTCGAATATCGAGTCAATTGGAATGCCACAGCAGCAGGATTTTGGAAATGCTCCGTATTTCTCCACGATGTGGTTTACCAAGCTGGATTTAAGCCTCATGTGCAAAGCAACAATCATTATCTTCTCGCTGGACGCCTTCAAGAATCTTCAAACATGGAAGAGGTTTCTGTTCAAGATGCTGCTCCGGGTTGCCTGTGGCAGCGTTTTGGAGGCACAGGGTCTGATGAATCCCACAACGCAATACTCACTTCATTTGTAACAGTGGAGTCCGATGGCGATGAATACGACAAGTGGCGTTTTACCATCTTAGGAGCTGAACAAGATTCAGCAGGAGAATCAGAGCGAATCCACACCATGAATAAGGGAACCAACGAAAATACTTCAGGTAAGAAGGTGCGCTTCTTTAGGCCTAAGTTCAAGCGCGATTCATAAAACGAGTTAGGTGTAATCTAACCTTTATACAACCGGGAAATAAATGCATCGGTTTTTAACGATTGGCTTTACTGGATTGATTTTAGGATGCGGAGACAAAGGGCTCTTTCACATAGAAGTTTCGGAGTCATCTGAGGCCACTGTAGAAGGCACGGGTATTTTGGGAACTGCGGTAGAACTGGTGGGGGGACTTGGTTTTGAGGGGTTCGCCCAAATGAACATCGTCAATGCACAAGAACTTCAAAATCAAGGCGTTTCGCCTGGAGACATTGAAAGCGCTGAGCTCATTGAGCTTAAATTATCTGTTCTGAGCCCTTCCGATGGAGATCTCTCATTTCTTGACAGCATGGCCATCCTTGTGTCTGCTCCAGGTCTTGACACTGTGCTCGTTGCTTCTCAAGACTCCTTTCAAGCTGGTGAACAAACCATCTATTTTGAACTTGAAGGCATTAATCTTGTGGATTATGTGATTTCTGAGTCACTGACCATTGAGACAGATGTACTTGGTACAGCCCCTGAAGAAGACACCACCATTGAGGCCTCTTTCGTACTTGATGTCGGTGTTACAGCTCAGGGTGCATGCAATGCCGCTAGGGGTGAATAGAGTTGCTTTGACGCTTTGCGAGCCACAGTCCGCCACTGAAGCCAAAGTACATGGGTGACATTAACAAGAGCAGCTCCACATTGTTTTGCGCGCTTATGCCTGTCAGGACAATGAGTATGCAAATCAATGCCATCCCACTGATAATGAGACTATTGATGAAGGCATTGGACCATTTTGAACGGAATGTCTGCACGCCAGCGATCACGAGCAACCAGTGTATGGGAGAGGCGATTAGTTGATTCAAGTTGGGGTGAAGTCCTTCTAACGCGCTA
>JAYYJC010000511.1:0-8880 GCA_036146655.1 Myxococcota bacterium
CAGTCTGCGGCCTTTCTTGCGTTTGTCTATCAAAACGGGATGACGGACGCCGAAACGGTGTCATTAACGATGGCTATGGCAAACTCAGGTCAGCGGTTTGATTGGACCATGGACAAGTCTATTTGCGATAAGCACTCTACCGGGGGTGTAGGTGATAAAGTCTCACTCGTATTGGCGCCGCTTTGGGCTGAACTAAGTTCAGCAGTTCCCATGATAAGCGGTCGAGGACTGGGGCATACAGGTGGAACTTTAGATAAACTGGAGTCGATCGTTGGCTTTCAAACTGACATTCCGATTACACGGTTGAGAACCATTCTTGACGAAGTCAATTGTTTCATCTGTGGTCAAACAGATGACTTGGCACCAGCCGATCGCATTCTCTATGCACTCCGCAACGAAACGGCGACTGTACCGTGTATTCCACTTATTGTTGGCAGCATTTTATCGAAAAAGTTGGCTGCAGGCATCCACCATCTGGTGCTCGATGTCAAATGGGGTTCGGGTGCGTTCATGAAGACCAATGCTGATGCTGTTCGTTTGGCAGATGCGCTTAAGCGAGTTGGTGAAGGCGCCGGCTTAACCATACGAACCCAAATTACGGATATGAATCAGCCGCTTGGCCAAGCCGTAGGTAATGCCATTGAGGTAGAAGAAGCCATCCGATGCTTGAAGGGGGAGGGGCCCGAAGATTTGTCCAAGCTTGTGTGTTCGTTAATTGATCATCCCGAGGCATCCTCTGTCCTTTCTTCTGGGCGGGCATATGAGCGCTTTGAACGAATGGTCCATGCACAGGGCGGCCGTCTTGATGAACCATTTCATGGCTCAGGCTGTCAGGAATGGGTTTATACCAGTCCCTGTTCAGGACTCATCACCAGGTGTGATGCCTATGACATCGGTATGGCAAGTTTCGTGCTTGGAGCCGGCCGTGCGCAAGCGGCACATTTGATTCACCCGGGTGTGGGAATAAGGCTTGAAGCAAAAGCAGGTGTCTTTGTCCAAAAGGGACAGCCGTTGGCAAGGGTTATACACAACGACAAAGGTCTTCAAAGTGCCAAGGAATTATTGGCGAGGGCCTATGCGATAACTTCGGAATAGAATTAAACTGTAAACACAGTTATTTTGTTATGGATGCTGAATGGATTCAGGAACACCAATTGGTTTGCGGCTTTTGTCTTTATTGGGCATTGCTGTGTTTGTTGGCTTGGGATGGCTTATCTCTGTCGATCGCAGGTCGATACGCTGGAAACCTGTTTTGTGGGGTGTCGGGCTTCAGTTCATATTTGGGGTCATCGTCTTACATCCAACAATGCAAGATGTCTTCTTTGGTGCTGTAAATGGTGGTGTAACTCGCCTTCTTTCTTTTGCTGAAGCTGGTGCTACCTTTATTTTTGGGGCAATGGAAGCCCATGAAGTCACAGAGGTGAATCTCGTCACAGGCGAAAAGTCCCCCACTCTTTTTCTTGGCACAGTCTCTCCCAGTTTTAAAAATATTGCTTTTTGGATCATTCTCCCTACCATCATCTTCTTTTCGTCCTTGATGTCGATTTTGTATCAAGTGGGTGTGATGCAACGGGTCGTATGGGGGATAGCATGGGTTATGCAGCGGACAATGGGCACGACTGGTCCTGAATCACTTTCAGCTGCAGCCAATATATTTGTTGGCCAAACCGAAGCCCCTTTGGTCATCAAGCCCTACATCGATCGCATGAGCAGTTCAGAGCTTCATGCCGTTATGACAGGGGGATTTGCAACCGTGGCTGGTGGAGTGATGGCTGCTTATGTGGGATTTTTGCAGGGGTCTATTCCCACGATCGCCGGCCATTTGGTGGCTGCATCGATCATGAGTGCACCTGCAGCTTTGGCCATATCAAAAGTCGTATTTCCGATGGACAGAAACTCACAACAGCAGGATGAAACGATGGATCTCTCTGTTGAAAAGCCCTATGGAAACATCATTGAAGCTGCAGCAGAAGGCGCTGCCGAAGGGATGAAGCTTGCTCTAAATGTGCTCGCCATGTTGGTGGCCTTTGTGGGTCTGATTGCCTTAATCAATTGGGGGCTTGGGTTGGTGTCCATCGGCGGAAGTTCACTTAGTTTGGAACTCATATTGGGGTGGGTTTTTGCCCCATTGGCTTTTGTCATGGGTGTTCCATGGGAAGAAGCCCTTCAAGTTGGTTCATTGTTGGGAAAGAAATTGGTAATGACTGAGTTTGTCGCCTATCTTGATCTCGCCCAAATAATGGGTGGACCAAATCCACTCTCCGAGCGTTCGGCCATCATTGCAAGTTATGCCCTCTGCGGCTTTGCTAATTTTGCATCCATTGGAATACAAATTGGTGGTATTGGCGGTATTGCTCCTGAACGAACAACAGAACTGTCTGCCATGGGTCTAAGAGCCATGATGGCTGGTACATTGGCAGCATTTATGACTGCAACCATTGCAGGCTGTTTGCTTGGATAATTTCACATTAACATCGATAAGGACTGCCACGTATGAGTCAAATACGACCATTTAAACAGCATCAACCCACAGTTGCAAAAGGGGTATACATAGACCCACATGCAGTTGTGATCGGAGATGTCATTTTGCATGCGCAGGTCAATCTATGGCCAGGGGTTGTGCTTAGAGGTGATCAAGGGCAAATTGTAATTGGAGAACGGACAAACATTCAAGATGGTTCCATTGCGCATGCCACTGGGGGTATTTCGACCGTTTCGATTGGCGCAGATTGTACTGTTGGTCATCGCGTGATTTTGCATGGATGTACGGTAGAAGACCGGTGCCTGATTGGCATGGGAGCCATTGTGCTTGACAATGCCGTTATCGGAACTGGAAGTATTGTTGGTGCAGGTGCTTTGGTCACTGCTGGAAGTATCTTTCCACCAAACTCAATGATTTTGGGTGCACCAGCCAAACGGGTGCGAGAACTTAGACCTGGAGAATCAGAGCGTTGGATTCTTCACGGCCGTGACGCCTACTTAGAGTTGGCAGAAGAATATCAATCAAATGCAGAGGTTAGCAATGAGTAATCGGTCTCAGCGGCCTGGATGCTTTCTGACCATGCTCTCCATTGGGTTGAGCGTGGCTTTTATGCTCTTACAGTAGTGGACATATATATGGATAGGTGGATATAGCCTATTGCAGTAGAGGATTGTCACTATGAAAATACGCCGCATTGAAATGGCGGGTTTCAAATCATTTGCGGATCGCACCACTTTGATTTTTTCTGAAGGTCTTTCTGGAGTGGTGGGATCAAATGGATGCGGTAAGTCCAATGTTGTGGATGCCGTTCGTTGGTGTCTTGGCGAACAGTCTGCAAAAAGCATGCGTGGAAACGCAATGCAGGATGTAATATTTTCTGGGACACAACAACGCAACCCGGTGAACAAAGCAGAAGTCAGTATTGTATTCGGTCCAGGTGACACTCCGTTCAAAGGTGATTTTGCACTTCGGGATGAGATTCAAATTACCCGTCGAATAGAGCGTGACGGTCCATCACAATATTTCATTAATCAGCAGCGGGTGCGGTTGAAGGATGTGCAAGATGTCTTTCTCGATTCTGGTTTAAGCAATCACCGTTATTCATTTATTGAACAAGGGCAAATTGGAGACATCGTCAACGCTAGGCCGGCAGAAACACGGCAACTGATTGAGGAGGCGGCGGGGATATCTCGTTATCAGCAACGGAGAGCCGATGCCCTTGCTCGATTAGAAGGTGTTGACACCAATCTCAATCAAATGAACCGTGTGTTGCATGAACACGATCGCCGTCTGAGGGCAGTGGCAAAGCAGGTCAAAAATGCATGGCTCCATCGGTGCTATTCTTCGAAAATACAGCAGTTGACTTGTCTCATTGAAATGACCGATTATGCCCATCTGGTTTCAATGCGACGGGTTCAAGGTGCGTCATTCCGAGAAGCTGAACAAACCGAGAATCGGGTTAATCGAAAGTTAGAACAGCACATATCTGTGTTGTATCAAGCACGGAACTCTGAGTCGGGCTTACAGAACACTGTAAATCAACTTCGCGCCCAGTTGGGGGAGCTTGAATCTGAACGAAGAGAGAAGCAAACTTTGGTCGATTCTGCAGTTGAGGAAATTGAGCGCATCAACGAACAGCAGGTTGAACACAACAATAGACACTCGCAGACGCAGCTTGACATGCAAACCAATCGCAAAGAGCATCAGGCGATAGATTCGCAATACAGCCAAGGTCTGAGCACTTTAAATGAAGAACGAAAAAGGCTCTCTGAGGCCATTCAATTACACAATGAAAGCACCGAGCGCATCCGAGATATTGACTCTCAGATACAACAGCTTCAGGTTGACGAGCAAAATGTGATTCGTGCCATTCAACAACAAGATGGCTTCTTTCAAGCGGCTCAACTCAAGATACAGCAGCTCAAAGGGGAACAGGATGAACTCGAGATTAAGTTGAAAGATGTGGAAAAGGACATTCACGACCTTGAAACTCAGAAATTTCAACTGATCCACGAACAATCTGAGCTTGATGAGCAAGTTGATAAGCAGCTCACTCGTCATACGGCTGCTGTCAAAGCCTCCGACGAACAGCAGAAAAAGATCAAAGATGAACGGATTCGATTGACCGAGCTCGATCAACAGTTTCAAAAAAAGGTGAGACAACTGTCGTCTTTGAACGGAGAAATCGATGGTGTGATGCGGATCCACAAAAGGTATGATGGACTGTCTGGGGCAGCAAAATCCTTGCTTAATCATCCACTTGCGAAAGGTGTACTTGCAGACAAGATTCGAATTCCCGAGGCACTGACAGATTGGGCTGCTGTGGTGTTGAGCGGCTATTTAGATGCAGTACTCTGTGATAAGTTGGCAGATGTAAAAGAACTTGTCAATTACAGCAGCAGTCAGGTCATTGTTTTGGCATTAGACGGTCAACAACCCTGCACACATCCTAAATTACTTGAACTCGCGAAAGACTCTTACGGAGCCAGAGCCCTAAATGCCATTCTCCCCGAATACGATGAAGTTGACCACATAGAGGATGTTAGTGGTGAAACGGCTTGGGTTAAGTCCTGTCAAGCTGTCGTTCGCTCTGGGGTAATGGTGCGAGCAGGAAAGGCTTCGGACCCAGCCCTTGAATTTATTGCTCGTGCCCGACGGCTCGAAGAATTACAAGCTGAGTCCAATGGTCTTAAACTCAATATGGACCAATTGGAGCAAGAACTACAAAAGCACCGCTTGATGATTGTGGGCATGGAAGATGCTGCGCAGAAAATGGTTGAAGAGAAGGAGCAGTTCGCAGAGCGGCTGCGTGAATTGAAAAATGAGCAAGGCAATTTAAAGAGAAACTTGGATCAAATTAATTCTGACATCAATCGGAAGCTGCAACAAAAAACAAGAGACTCTTCCCGAACTGACCGTATAAACGCTGATATAGTGCAATCCCAAAAACACAAAGCAGCTGCTCAGCACGAGCAGGGTGTTTTAAAAGGAAGACTTAAGTCAATCCATCAAGAGCAAGACTCCATAAGGACCCAACGGTCTGTTGAAATGTCAGTGGCCGCTGAGCGCTCAAAAAAGCGAAATGGCCTCAATGAATCCGTCAATGAAAAAGAAAAGAAATCACTTTCACTTGAGCAGATGCGTCAATTTCTCGAGGACACTTATGCTGCACTGGCAAGTCGTTTAGAAGAAATTGAAGGAGACAAGCACAAACAGCTTGAGCGTCGCACCACATGTGAATTCACCATTCGAAATGAAAGAACACACATTGCAGAGATCATTGGCAAGCAGAAATTAAGTCAGGCACAATACGAGAAAGAAGATGAAAAATTGGCTGCCCTTCGTGAGCGCATCAAACAACTCGATGAGCAAAACAGCGTCATCCAAGCTGAAAAAGATGCTGCTTATGAAGTGCGTGTCACACTTGAACTCAAATTAAAGCAACTTCGTGAGTCGATTCAGAAGGGCAGACAGTTGCTCATGCAGGAGTTTAAACTCAATGCGGCAGCAGTACTAGGTCAAATTGAGCGAAATGGATTTGTGACTGTTCCGGCATCCGAACGGTTGCAAGATTCTCAATTGCCAGAAGAACTTTCCGAATTTGCTCAACCAATGCGGTTGACTCAAGTAAAACTTGATGCTTTGGGTGAACAGGACCAGCGAAAATCCGAGCGTGCTGAACTCCAAAGTACCCTGGTTTCGCTCGGAGATGTCAATCAAACGGCTGTCGAAACGCATTTACAGCTCGAAGACGAGCGTTTGAACCTAGCACAACAATATGAAGACTTGTTTTCATCTGCTCAGCGCATCCGGGAAACAATCGAAAAGTTAAATGTGGAGTGTGTGACTCGGTTCGGTGAGACTTTCGAAGCCGTCAATGGTCATTTTCAGGAGATTTATCCACGGCTTGTTGGCGGAGGACGGTCAGAACTTGAACTGTGTGAACCCAAAGATTTACTGAACACAGGTGTCGAGATTTATGCTCAGCCTCCTGGTAAGCGACTTCAATCATTAAAACCGTTGAGTGGAGGTGAGAAGGCCATGGTAGCCATCTCACTTTTATTTGCTCTATTTAGAGTGAAGCCCTCTCCATTTTGTTTGCTAGATGAGGTAGATGCACCGCTTGACGAAGGAAACGGAATGCGCTTCAACACCATGCTTGCTGAAATGGCAGAGAAGTCACAGTTTATTGTGATCACTCACAATAAGAAAACGATGGAAGTGATGGATACTTTATATGGGGTGTCTATGCCTGTTCAAGGTGTGTCACAGATCGTCTCAGTTGAACTTAATTAATTACTATTTAGGGTGGTACATGGAGTGGATCACAGGAAATCCAGAAATCTTTATTATTGGTGTCATATCATTGCTGTTGTGTGCTGTGATTTGGCGCCTTTACGAAAGTAAAAGTCTCGGTAAATCGCAAAATAGTCATGATTTACCCGTAGGTTCCAAATCTGAAAATAGTCTTGAGGCTGTTTCGGGAACCGAGGATTTGACAACGGAACGAGATGGGAAAGTTGTCCTTGAGCCCGCAAAATCAACAGAGATCGAAAAGCGTCAGTCACAGGGTACTCAAAATTCCATTGATTATGCTCCCACGGTTCAGGATTCAGATGAAGACAAAGCAGCGTTGGAGATAGAAACCGAGTCAGGTGCGGCGGCCAGTTCAATCAATGATCAACAGCCCAATTTCTTTGTGGCAGCACTTAAAAAATCTCGTGATGCGTTTATGGGCGGACTTTCATCTTTATGGAGTGGTGAGCCGCTCGATGAAGAAGCACTTGAAGAACTCGAAGACACTTTAATTGGGGCGGATGTGGGCGCCCAAGTGGCAATGGAAATCATTGAAGCCTTAAAAGAACAAGCTGAGGCTGGAGCGGATGGATCTGCACTTAAAGCTCATCTCAGAACACTCCTATTGGATCGGATAGGTAAACCCAGCCCCATTGTTTCTGTCTCTGAAGGTCCCCTTGTCATTCTTGTTGTTGGTGTAAACGGTTCCGGAAAAACAACCACAATCGGTAAACTCGCTCACCGATACATACAATCGGGAAAAAAAGTTTTGGTCGCTGCCGGTGACACCTTTCGTGCTGGGGCCATTGAGCAGCTTAAAGTGTGGGCTGACCGTTCTGGGGCTGAGTTTGTATCTTCACAACCCAAAGCCGATCCGGCATCTGTGATTTATTCAGCCCTTGAGGCTGCGCTTGCGCGTGAAGTGGATGTGGTCATCTGCGATACCGCTGGCCGTCTCCAAGCGCAGTCCTCCCTTATGGATGAATTGAAAAAGGTGGCTCGTGTTGGAAAGAAGTTGATTCCTGATGCACCTCATGAAGTCCTTCTCGTTCTTGACGCCACAATCGGTCAAAATGCCCTCTCGCAAGCAGAAGGTTTTAATCAGGCAGCTGACCTTACAGGCGTGGTGCTGACAAAACTAGATGGTACTGCGAAAGGTGGAGTAGTGGTTGGTGTTCAAAGCAGTTTGGGTATCCCCGTTAAGCTTGTGGGTTTGGGTGAGGGGATAGATGATCTGCGTGATTTTTCACCCGTTAATTTTGTAGATGCCTTATTATTGAATGAAGACGAGGTGTAAATGGGTTCCAAAGTACAAATCACAATTCAAGGCCGTTCGTTTACCATAAAGGCGGTTGATGACGGCCATAAATTGCGTCAAATAGCTTCTGAATTAGACGAGCGTCTCAATGCACAAACCAGCAGGGCACGACATTTTGATGACTATTCTGTGGCAATTATTACAGCTCTTAATATTATGAGTGAGCTCGATGAATTGCGTCAAAAGCAAGCGGAACAATTAAGCGAGTTGGATCGCAATCTCGTTTCTATTGCTGCAGCTGTTGAAGCACTGGTTGTTGAAGATGATGATGCCACTGAGTCCGGAGAATAAGGTTTGAACGACTCACGCAGTCAGCAGTGGGAAGCACGGATAACCGGGTTCGTGATGTTTATACCCTCTGCTATTGTATTGGGTATTGCTCGTTATTTGGAAGCTGATCATCGCGGATTTGGTACGCATCAACAACTTGGTTTGGGTGGCTGTACATTTCTCGATCTAACCACATTACCTTGTCCGATGTGTGGTATGACAACCACATTTACGCATATGGCCCATTTAAATTTCTACACTGCGATCTGCACTCAACCTTTTGGAGTTGTATTATATCTGATCACTGTCAGTATATGTATTATATCACTATTAGAAATTATATATCCAAACTGGATTTTATCAAAATTAAAGCCGATCTTGCTTGCCCGTGAAGGGCTGTGGTTTGCGATGTTGCTCATTGGCATGGGATCGGGTTGGATTTATAAAATTTTGAGCATGAAGATTTGGATTTAATATCACTCTTATCTATATTTTTCGTCAATGTAATTTCTAC
>JAYYJC010000512.1:0-7441 GCA_036146655.1 Myxococcota bacterium
GTCGGTGTTGTCGGACACAAAGCCACTGGGCACCAGGCAGGCGTAGCTGATCTGCTGCGGGTTGCCGTAGCCATCGCCATCAGTGTCGGCGTACCAGGCCAGCGGGTCGACCGCGTCGCTTTCATCTTGCTGCCCGTCACAGTCGTCGTCTTTGCCGTTGTTACAATACTCAGCCGCATTGGGGTAGATCGCCGCATCACCGTCGTCGCAATCGGTGCCTTCCGCCACATAGCCCGCACTGGCCACGCAGGCCAGCTCCGTCACCACCGCATTGCCATAACCATCGCCGTCGAGATCAGCGTACCAGGTGGGCGCATCGACGGCTCCCAGCTCATCGGTCTGACCGTCGCAGTCGTCGTCGACGCTGTTGCAGTATTCGTCTGCACCGGGATAGACCGACGCATTGTTGTCGTTGCAATCGCCGGTCTCAACCACATACCCTTCTGGCTGGCTGCACGCAGCCTGGCTAACCGTGGAGCCATGGCCATCGTCGTCGCCGTCTTGGTACCACAGAGTGGCATCTTGAGCCGAGTTGTCATCGTCGATGCCGTTGCAGTTGGTGTCGATGCCGTCGCAGAACTCAGGGGCGTTCGGGTAGGTGTCGGCGTTAGAGTCGTCGCAGTCGGTGCTGTCGGCCACATGGCCGGCGGGGGCACTGCAGGCATTGGTAAAAACCGCAGCATCCCCAAAGCCATCGTTGTCGTCGTCGTAGTACCACCGTGGGGCATTGGAGCCCTGATAGTCGTCAACTTCTCCGCTGCAGTTGTTGTCAATGCCGTCGCAAGACTCTTCCATGTCGGGATGAATATCGGGATTCTCGTCATCGCAGTCGGTGCCTTCCGCCACATAGACCTCTTCGAGGTCGAGAAGGTCCGACTGACAGGCCTCTACCTCGGTCAAGGGATTGCCAAAGCCATCGCCGTCGCTGTCGACATACCACAGGCTGGGGCCTTGGATATTCTGGTTCAAATCGTCGCAGTCGCCGTCGAACTCACTGAGCCCATCGTTGTCGTAGTCGTCGGATAGGTTGTCGGGAAAATCCCCGGGGCTCTTTTCGATTTCGCTGGTGATGCACCCCAGCTGAAGCATCAAAGTCAAGTACAGCATGACCGAGTTCCTTCTGTATCGGTGGTTTATTTAGGTTTTAGTATCTCACATTTGGCTTGGATTTGGATGCGGAAAAGTCGTCTTCAATCTGAAAACCCGACCGCAATCGCCCATAGAAAAAATAATTCACCAGCGATTGATAGCCTTTCAGAAAGGGATTGACGGATTGACGAGGGTCGGTGGTCAACAACAGATTGATCACCAGCCGCTCTTCTCCATCGGCCATTGGCCGTACACGGTGCTGGACTTGGTCCCCCTGAAAGAGAATCAGTGTGTTTTCAAGCTCGGACACTGGAAAGGTCAGGACTTGTCCGTTCGGACGAAGTTCGAGCTTGGAATGAAGGTCTTCTGTGCGCTCCTCGATGGTGAGAATTCCCGCCCAACGCTGTCCGATGTAGATGTTGCCGTCGACATGCCAGCCGATTCCATCTCCGGCAGTGCGGTAGTGCAGAAGGCTGATTTGATTGACATCCCCATCCGGCACAAAACTCAGGTCTGAAAGGCCGGACTGTTCTCGGGCGGCACGCAGCAGCGCATCGCTGACCAGGGCGTCGACCACCTCCGGACAATTCGCCCTCAAATCGGTGCCATCAAAGGCGCTGCCTCGGCGAAAAAAGGAATTTTGCTCGACAGAACGGCTCTTTTCGTCCTGTAAAATTTGCTTGATTTTCGAAAAAGTGGCTGCCGGCAGGACATTCTTGACCACCACATGCCCTTGCGCCCTTGGGTCACGAAGCCCCAAACGGCCCCGAAGATTTCGGAGGGCGAGCGACCATTCGTCTGTGAGCCGTTGAAGCATCTGGTATTCCGTCTGAAGGTGAAGGGTGGGCATCGATCATTGAAGCACACTTTTGTCATGATGAGAAGGACTTTGTGCGAAAATGGCCATTTCACGCTAAGAGTGTTGCTCTGTCCCTGAGGTCCCCATGCACACCCACCTTTTCCCCTTATTGACTTTGACCCTTTTTGCGGCCTGTGACGACACAGCGACCCTCGACACTTGTGATCCGTCTGGAGTCGATGCGGGCAGTGCCACCCTTGATTTGGACGGCGAACCGCTGGACTTCACAGCCACTTGGATGATGACCGGCTCCAGCCTTCAGCTCAACCTCGAGGCCCCCAACAGCCCCGCCATGCTGACCCTGCGGCTGATGCAATCCGATTCGGGCACCGCGGCCTCAGACATGAATGATTTTCCAGCTACTTTTTCGCTGGGAGATGCCCAGGCCGCTTCGGGCACCCTCTACCCCCCTGACAACAGTCCTGCCGCCACCACCCAATCAGACGACATCGGTCTCTTTGAACTGGTGGAATGGGGCGATTCTCTAACCGGCTGCTTCTCATTTTCAGCCGAAGCCACCGATGGCACCCGCTACACAGTGGAGAACGGACGCATCCACGCCATCGAACGGTAGTCACTTTGGGCTTGACACCAGCCTAATTTTGACAGACCATGGAGAGATCCATTTCCACCACCGAGGTGCTCCATGCTTTTTCTGATTGCCACTGCTCTGGCACTGCCCCCCGCCCAAACCATCGAGAAGGTGGAGTCGTGTCCGTCCGGATACAGTTCGAGCGGAAATTACTGTGTCCCCGCTTCTTCCGCCAAATACGCCATCCTGAAAAATGGATCGTGTCCATCTGGATACAGCTCAAGCGGACACTATTGCCTTGCCTCATCGACGGCCAAACACGCCATTCCAAAAAATGGATCGTGTCCCTCAGGCTTCAGTTCGAGCGGACACTACTGCATTGAAAGCACCGCCCAAGTCTATGCGCTGCTCACGCCACAAACCATTGAAAAAATCAATTCGTGTCCGTCCGGATACAGTTCGAGTGGAAATTACTGCAAGCCGTCTTCTTCCGCCAAATATGCCATCGCTAAAAATCAATCGTGTCCGTCCGGATACAGTTCGAGCGGGGACTACTGTCTGGCGTCCGACACCGCAAAACACGCCATTCACAAAAATGGGTCTTGCCCGTCTGGGTACAGTTCAAGTGGACACTACTGCTTAAAGTATTAAAGCGATTCCAAAAACCGAAGCACCTGACTCCGCTCTTTTGCGTCCAACGCCATAAATGCTTCACGGGACTGCATGGCCTCTCCGCCGTGCCAAACAATGGCCTCTTCGATGCTGTGCGCCCGTCCGTCGTGGAGAAGCCGGGTGTGGCCATTGACCACGGGCATCAACCCCAGCCCCCATAGGGGTGGCGTCCGCCACTCCTGACCATTGGCTGTGTGACTGGCAAAACCATCGGCCAAGTCTGCACCCATGTCGTGAAGCAGCAAATCGGTGTAGGGCTGAATGCGCTGCTCCGACAACTGAGACACCGCATGGACACCCGTGCGCAACTCAGGAATGTGGCACCCATCGCAGCCAACCCGACTGAATAATCGACGGCCTTTTCGCACTTCGAGGCCATCCACATCTCGGGAATAGGGCACCGCAATGCGCTCCAAGTAGCCCACAATGCGATCCACTTTTTGATCGTCGACCTCCGGCAATCCACCGTGGGGCAATTCATCGAGCGCCACCTGCGCTTCGGTGTGGGGATGGTCGGGCTCTCGGGTAGAGGTGATCCCCATGTCGTGCACAAAAGCCCCGGTGGTCTGGGCAATCAGGCTTGGCACATCCGCCTTCCAGCCAAAGCGGCCCACTTGCCCGTCCGCCAGACGGTTGATTCTGCCAGAAATGCCGTCATTGTTGTGATCCGACACATCTTCAAGTGCCGTTAAGGTGGCCTCGGGAATGGCCGCCAGAAGCCCCAAGCCAAAGACCGCTGGGGCCACTCGAGGACTCATCACCGTTTCCGGATGCAGTTCTCCGTATCGCAAGTCACTGAGTCGATAGCTCGGCACATGCATGGTCACCTGCTGACCGTCAGGGTAGGTCACCACCTTGTCGGTCACATCAATGTGCACGGCGGCTTCTTCGGTTTCGGGCACAATCGAGAAATCTTGGATTTGCCCCCCATAGATGGGATCCGGCTGTGCCACCCCTTCTCCCGACAACCGAAGCCGGAGCAAAAATCCAGCTTGACCGGGCACGGGAGCGGCACGGCCGTCTTTGAAGTGACAACTCGAACAAGAACGGGCGTTGAACAAGGGCCCCAAGCCATCGCGTCCCTCAGTGGACGCCGGCGCAGAAACCCAGTTGTCATTGAAAAAAGCATTTCCAACTGAAAAAGCCCGCTGCTCGCTTCTTTCTAAGCCTCGAATGGCCAATGCATAGGCATGAACCGTCTGATCGTCGACAGACGCTTGGCCGCCAGACTGGGGATCGAGTTCTGGCAGCCGTCCAAGGCTGCCAGTGAAGGGTGCACAAGCCACGAGCATCCACCACATGTGCTAGGGCCCACTGATGCTTTGGACATTGAGACCCATCTCGACGGCCGCTCCAGAAAACATCGACGATAAATCTTCAAGACAAGTGATGGCTTGATCGATGCTTTGGTGGGCTTCGCTGTTGGCGTCGGCCACAATGCTTTGATCAAAAGGCTCTGGAATAAGATCCAGATACTGGGTGCAATTGGCGATTTTACCCTGAATCCCCACGGCAAGCGTGGGATTGCTGTGCTTCACCAAGGGCATTAGGCCTGGACCCATTTCGTCGCCAGAGTAGACCCGTTGTATTCCCCGCATGTTGCCCTTCAGATCTGCCAAGGTATTGTCTGAAAAACACGATTGTTCGTCTTCTTGATCTTGGGTTTCAAAAGCCACCGCCATGCGCTCGCCCGCCATCTCGTCTCCAGAAAGCATGACCAAGGCGGTCCACATGCCCTTCAAGCTGAGTTCTGCCGGTTGCTGAAGAAAGTCGCTGCGGTGGGTCCCACCCCATGCCGCCGACAAATCTTGAAGCTGGTTTACCAGCAACTCGGTGCTCAGTGCCAAATACTGACGGCGGCGGTCGGCGTTGGGAGCGTCAATAAAATCAGACACCGGCCTCTGCCCTGGTCCGTCAGCGGCGGCATCTTGACCCCAAAGTAAAAACTCGATGGCATGAAAGCCAGTGCTGATGCTTTCTTCTCCAGCAGCGGTGTTTTGGGTGCGCAGAAGGTCGATGCTCAGTGCGGGAAAATGGTCTACGGCGTTGATCAATCCGCCATTCGGATTGTCGGTGGTGGAGTCGATGAAACCGTCGTCGAGTGGCCATGAGTTTAACTCGTGTTCCACCCCGCCTTCCGGACGGTCAATGGGACCGTTTTGATACCGGAGGACCTCGGCCTGAGAGTAAGCCCAGCGGGCCGTGCGCCAGTGATTTTTGGCCAGTTCGAGCGATTCTTGAGTGGGGGCCTCAATCAGAGCTGTGACGGCACCATAAAGCGTTCGAGCTGTAGATTCACTCTGTTGCCACAGGTGTTCCGCCCTTTGGGTGTGGGTGCTGAGCACCGTCTCAACTTGCTGAGACTCAAGTCCCGACAAAGCCGTGTTCTTTGGCACACAGGCCAAGAGCCATAACAACATGGATTACCTCGCTGGTCATGAGGTTCATTATCATCTTTTGGGAGCGGTGCTTTCTTTTTCATCCATACAATTGATGGCGATCTGTGATAAATTCAAGAGCCCTCTTGGAGAACCGATTGCTCACACTAGCCCTGTCTCGAATCGCTGAGGCCAGCGCCGACCATGCTGCTCCCGCAGGCTCTGATCAGTCCACTACCCTCGTTCTGAGCTTGATTGTAATGGTGGCCATTGCCTACCTGCTGGCGCACTTTGTGGTGGGTTACTTGCAAAAAAGACTGACTTTTGTCTCGGGCGCCGAATACATCATTCTGGGTATCGGGCTTGCAGCTGTCGGAATACTCCCTGAACCGCAACGGTACGCCACGGCCGTTGTATTTGCCATTGGCTGGGCCGGCATTGATTTTGGCCTTCACACCGACATCCGAACAATTCTGGGTCAACCGAGTTACGAAACCCGCATTGCAGTGGTCGATAGCCTCTGCACCATACTCATTGCCACTGTCGGCAGTGGCGGTCTGTTTTATGTCATGTCAGGCGCCAACGACTATCATTGGGACAGTGCCGTGGTCATCGGATGCATTGCTGCCACAGGCTCACATGGCGCCATCGATGTCATCCAAAAAAGATTTCCCAACATACAAACACGCATTTTGCCGACCCTAAGTGGGGCGTCGAGTGTGGGCAATGTCATTGCCGTCACCTGTTTCACCATTGCGGTGTGTTTTTTTCACTCGGACTCAACGGGCACACTGGAGGCCTCTCCCAGCACTTGGGGTTGGATTACCATTGGGATCGGGCTGGGGTTGGGCATCTTGTTTTCTGCCTTCCTGTCGGGAGATTCAAATGAAAATTCGAAGTTTCTCGCTGTCACGGGAATCATTTGCTTTGCGGCAGGCGCCTCTTATTACCTCGACCTCTCGATTATCGGCGTTTTGGCCCTGTTGGGCGTGGTACTGGCCAGCACAGCTCACGGCCACGACTTGATTCCAGTGGTCAAAGGAGCCCGACAACCAGTCACCATTTTGCTGCTTGTTTTTGCAGGTCTCTTTTGGTCCAACAATAACATTAAGCTCGTGATGATTGGCACCGTGTCCTATTTTGCTTTGCGACTCCTCGGTAAAATCATCGGTTCTTGGCTCAGTTCAAGCGGCACTTCGCTCCGAAGTGACCTTTTTCGGGGCTCGATGGCTCAGGGGCCTCTGGCCATTGCGATGGCACTCTCAATGCGAATCATGTTTGAAGGCGCCTTCATCGAGATCTCATACGATGTGGCCCTCATCGTCATCGCCTTAAATGAGGTCCTCTCCGCACGGATGCTTCGAGGCCTGCTTGTGGACGCCGGTGAAATCCGAGAGGATCTCAACCTGCAGAGGAGGGCTTAATGGCTGGCGGCAGTGGTCATCAGGTTGACTATGTCCGAAAGGGCATCATTGTCCTGCTCCTGCTGGGCTTTGTGGTTTTCAGCCATCAATATGTGATTTACGAGGGTGACCACGACCCCCGTGGACTCTTTGCACTGGGTTTTGTCATTCTGGCCTCCTACATCATTGGGGAGCTGGTGGAGCTCATTAAGCTGCCGCACATCACGGGCTATCTGCTGGGCGGACTATTTCTCGGGCCCTCACTCGGCGAAACACTGCACAAGGTCTATCCCGATCTTCACTTGATACCCCCATTTGATCATGGAATTCTCAATGCTGACATCATCCAACAACTGGGACTGCTCGATACCCTGGCCCTTCCATTAATCTGTCTCACGGCCGGTGGGGCTCTTCAGCCCAAAGAAATCTGGAAGTCCAAATTCCCAATTTCAGGATTGCTGATTGGTCAAGTCGTGGCCATGTTTGTGGGAATCATTGGTCTATTTTA
>JAYYJC010000513.1:0-12301 GCA_036146655.1 Myxococcota bacterium
GGTTGAACCCTACCTTCCTGAGACCAAAGCAGACCGTTATTTGCCCATTATGCTCCCTGAGAATGCCACAGGTGTTATGGCGTTGCACCATGACGATTCAGGCGGTGGACTGGATGGATTTGCTTTTGCGTCTAGTCAGAATGGTGTGGCTTTTTTACCCTTGGATCAACGTTCTGGGTGGCAAGCCACCCCCTTATCCCTCGATCAATCATATGAACCCCAATCAATCGAGGAAAATTCCAACAGTCTATCATTTAAACCAAAATCTAAGATTGGACAGCGAAGACTGCCCAGTCAACGAAACCTCTGGATACGGGGCATCCTCTTTCCCATCACATTGCTTCTTTTTATATACACGGCGGCCGTCGCCCGACGAACCATTCAGAATCGCAAGGTTCATCTTGCTGCCCTTGTGGGTGGTGCAATAACTGGATTGTATGCGGCACAACAGTTTCTGGCATCGCCTACACAATCCATCCTATTAAGAGGAAAAGGATTCGATGATCCCCCCACTTCAGCCACGCTTTTGTGGTCAATTACAAAAAGCCTGCCGAAATTATCAGAAGGTGCTTCGACATTTGGCTTTCCAGAAGGGCACAGCTGGTTGATTATGGGACCAAGCTGGCTTGCCTATGTGATTTGTGCCCCTTTTACGGTACTGACCAACGCCGTTATGGCTCATAACATCGGCGTCATTGTCTTTTCAGCACTTAACTTTTATTCGGTTTGGCTGTTGGCGCGAAGCTGGAAATGTCATGCGATAATCGCATGGATTGCAGCTATTGCAGCCACACTGTCGCCTGTCTATCTATCCGAAATCGATACCCTTAGTCTAGACCGCTGTTTGCTATTTCCCATCCCACTGTTTTTACTTGCGGTGCGTCACATCACGCTTCAGTCAGAGCAGCCATTTAAAGTCCAAGTTCCAGCCATCATTGGCGGAGGAGCCGCATTGTGTTGCGCACTGTTGTCTCAGGTCTACTATGGCATATATCTAGCAGCCGCTGCGCCACTGCTCATCCTACCACACCTCTTGTCAAGGCATTTTGTTAGCCGTCTCAAGGCATTCTCTGCCATGGGTTTATTGGGTTTTGTCCTGATGCTGCCCTTATTGCTGATCTTGCAAAAGTCAACGCAGGGAACAGTGTATGATGAACAAGACACACTTCGGGACAGCATTACTGAGGTATTGAGCCCCATTGAACCTTCAGAAGCGGCAAGATTGCTGAAGGACATCGTTCAAACGGGTCGCCGAAGCATGGATAGCCCAAATGAACGGTTAATGGCTGCTGCAAGCAATTCACTATACGCTGCAGACATCTCCAGCCCAGCAGAATATTTCTATGGGGCCCAGTTTTATTGGCCATTGGTCTTGATCGCATTATTGGTGTCTCGAAAGAGAAAAGACACCTTAATGTGCACTTGGTATGTACTGGTCTTTTGCCTACTCTCGCTCGGCCCACTCTTCAAAAATCAGAGTGGCTCGATTGACCATATTTTACCCTACTACTTCTACCATCTTTACATACCAGGTTTTGAACAACTCAAACACCCTTATCGATACATTATTTTGGCCGGAATGCTCAGTGGCATTCCCATTGCAATGGGCTTTCAAGGAATTTTGGACCGAATAAATAAATCGCTTTTACCACCGGCATTGTTGGCACTTGGACTGGGATTGGTTTTTGTTCGGCAGGCGCCACCAGAACGCAATGTAGACTTCCATGATGGAATGCCATTCCTTGAGTATTACTGGGCACGGTTTAAAAGTCTTCCTCAATTTGATATAGATTATCGGTGGCCGTCCGTTCCAAATGCCCTCAAAATTCCCACTTTTCAGCCCCTAAAGGAAATCAGTGGACAGACAGCTGTCCTTTTTCCATTTACAGAACCACTTCCTCAGGAACTCTATCTGGCAACCACTCAAAACCACATCGCACTGGTTAACGGCCCACCACATGGAAGCGATCCAAACCGAAAAATCCCATCAATTGTTGAAGAAAATAGTGCACTGAATCAATTGGCGTGGCACTCCGGCTCAGATAGACTCCGCCGTTACTTATCTGGTGGCTATGAAGAGAGTTTTGAAGAGCTGAAATCATTTGGAATCCATCATGTTATTGTTTTTCATGACGCCCTACCAAGCGATGCAAGAAGGGTGGCCACGCAGGACTGGCTCGAAACACACGCCACCGAAGTGGCTTCAGATGAGATGGTGAGTGTATGGACTTTCTAGGCCTTACAATATTGGGACTTTTGGGCTGCAATGGTCAATCTCACCCAGAAAAAACATCAACAGTCAACCGCTACATTAATATGATTCAAATTGAAGATGACAATCATCCTGATGGTGTGTTTTGGATTGACCAATACGAATTCCCCAATTTGAAAGGCCAGAAGCCACGAGCATATACAAGCATCACTCAAGCAAAATCAGGTTGTGCAGAAGTCGGTAAAAGATTGTGCACAGCCGCAGAGTGGCGTCGCAGTTGTCAGGGTCCAAACAATTACCGCTTTTCCTATGGTTCGAAGTATGAACGAGGCCGATGTCACACCGCTGGCAGGCTACCATCTGGACATTCGTCATTGATGGATCCAAGCGATCTCATCATAGCAAGTGGAAACCGTGAATCATGCCAGAGCACAGAAGGGGTTTTTGACATGGTTGGAAACCTCGAAGAATGGGTTTTGGACAGTTGGCGGGGTGCAGAAGGCATGCTTGAAGGAGGTGCTTGGTATACCCATACCAGCTATGCAGACTGTTCGGGGCGTTATTCAAGGCAGCCTGATTATCGAATACCGACAGACAGAAGGGTTTTTTCTGCTGGATTTAGATGTTGTTTGAGTGAGACCGAACCAACAGACGCCCAGCTCGAGGCCAATGCCCAAGCCTTCATTCAGCAAAGTGATGTCCATGACAAATCCCTTCCATACGACTCTGAGAATGAAATAGCACTGGGTAAAGGGCATTATATCGACCGTTTCGAGTATCCAAATGTAGCTGGTGCCATGCCCCTATCGGTTGCATCATGGGAAACAGCCAATCAATATTGCACGGATGCAGGGAAGCGATTGTGTGAAGCCGCTGAATGGGAAAAGGCATGCAACGGCAGTACAGACTGGCCCTATCCATACGGAAAAAAATACATTCCATCATCTTGTGCCGTCGAGCGTCAAAATCGCAGTGAAAGTGGTAAATATTTGGGATGCAGTTCACCATCAGGCGCTCAAGACATGGTTGGAAGTGTTTGGGAATGGACAGCCACACCACTAAATGCACCTGTTTTGAGAGTCAAAGGATCAACTGCCACATGGTATGAGCTTAGAGGCGGTTCCTGGTTCTCTGATTCTCGGAAG
This sequence comes from Myxococcota bacterium, assembly GCA_036146655.1. Classification (GTDB taxonomy): domain Bacteria; phylum Myxococcota_A; class UBA796; order UBA796; family UBA796; genus JAYYJC01. Next base: position 3,358 of record JAYYJC010000513.1, read on the forward strand.
GCCACCTGCTTACCTGATGATGGATACCCAGCAGCGCCAACGGGATTTTCATTCCCTGAAGTGGGTTTTCGCTGCTGTCGGGGCGACATTCCAGACAATGCCAACATGACTCAAACCGGCACCATTGAATGTCCAAATGACATGGTCAGCATCGATTCATTTTGTGTGGATCGCTATGAATACCCAAACCGTAAAGACATTGAGCCTCTCATGGACCTGAGCTACACCACCGCAATGGAACGGTGCAAAGATGCAGGCAAACACCTTTGTTCAGGACAAGAATGGATGCGTGCCTGTGGAGGGTCTGAACTTCGACGGTGGCCATATGGCAATACCTATGATGTAGATGCATGCCATGACCTTGGTTCTCAAACCGTAGAAGGCGGAGGTGGAACTGTTCCCTCCGGTTCAATGCCGTCGTGCTGCACACCAGAGGGGGTATGCGATATGTCGGGAAATTTATGGGAATGGACTGGTGGAGAACCTGGAGCAAAATCAGGCATCATGAGAGGTGGCGGGTGGAACCTCAGCGCTGGCTTGGGCCAATGCCGTGCAAAAGCGAAAGCTCAGGCTGATTATCATGCGGGTGAAACAGGGGCACGGTGTTGTGCCACCGCAGAAGAAGTTGCATTATTGAAGGAGGCTCAATGAAAACTGGTCGCAAACTGATTTTTGGTCTCCTCACTGCCCTTGGGATACTGGCTGCATTTGAGGTCATCCTATCAACTTACAGCACTGTATCTGGTCAAGATTGGAGAGTAAACCCCTTGCCTGCACACCCAGAATATTCAGTGATTTGTGAGTTTGGCGACATGCTGCGTCTTTGTCCAGATCAGGGGCCTAAATATGAGCGAGTGCGACCAGAGGTTTTTTTCAAAGAAAAGACTGGCCGAAGGATCATCGCAATCGGTGAGTCTTTTGTCTATGGATTGGGGCTGCCTGCCAACGACTCTTGGCCTGGACAGCTTAAAGCACGGTTGGGGGAGAATGTTGAAGTCATCAACATGGGGCGCTGCGGAACCTATGCCAGTCGCTTGGTGCCAATCCTGAAAGCGGCACTCACGCTAGATCCTGATGTCATTGTTCTGTCAACCGGAAACAATGAACACACCATGACCAGTTTTTATACCGGTCCACTCGGGCGCCAGCCACTCAAAAGCTACAAGCTCATGAGCACATTGGGTGTTTTTCAGACTTACGGTCTACTGTACCGACAAATAGCAGGCCCAGATATCAAGTTTAGAGAGAGCTTTACTGAGGCACCAAAGAATTTTGAAAATGACACTGATCAGCAAGTTTATGCCGCTCGAAGACGCCCACCGAACATGCAACTTTTTCCAGATGGCTTGGCGACTCCGTTGGTCACGACAATTTTGGAACAGGAACAGCGACTGAAAGAGCTCATATTTAAGGATCACCTTCAAGAAATGATCAGATTGAGCAGCGAAGCCAATGTACCAATGATCCTAACCACGCTTCCACGAGATTTGGCTGTTCCTCCTGTCTTATCTGGCGTTCATGCCCAAAATGAATCAGAAGTTCGCAGAATAGCGAAGGGATTGCAAGCCAGAGACCCCCGCTCCCAAGAAGACTGGGTCAGTCAGGGTTTAAAAGAAGATGACAAAGTCTCACTCTTTCTCTACGAAAAAGGCATGATTTCGCTGCGAGAAGGCAATCTGAAAGAAGCAGCCAAATGGATACGACAAAACATTTCTTGGGAACTCGTGCCAGATGCAACCCCTGAAATCAACCAAATTGTACGCAACTTGGCGAACCAAAATCAACTTCAACTGATCGATCTCGATGTCTATGCTGAACAATACCTGACCAATCCGCAAACCATTTTTTTGGACAAAGTTCATGTAAATGCAAGAGGTGCCTCAGAAATCGCTGACCAAATTGCACCAGCCATTCAGACGGCACTCTCAGAACAATAAGTGTGGAATAAAAAAGGCAGATGATGGTATAGGATCTGGGGATAATTTATCGAGGTAAAAATGAAACGAATGCTACTGAGTCTTGCCATGGTGTTTGGTTGTACAGGTTGCCATTTAAGGCAAGAGAAAGGGTATGCACAGGATTACCATCAAGAGCCTTACGAACAGCAAATGATGATGGAATATGCAGAGGCTGCGCCTGAACCCAGCATGGACTATGCAATGGGTGTAACTTCCGCTGCAAGGGTCAACAATGCGCCTCCCGCCCCAAGTTCAACCATATCCAATAAGTTGAGTGCCAAAGGCAAGAACAATCAAGGTAAGGACGATAAATCTGACCGGATGATACACTACAACGGTTCGGCCACATTGCTGGTTTCAAGACTACCTGAGACGCTAGACAGGCTTGAAGAAATTGCAGTAAAAAACGGGGGTGGTTTGATCGCAAGAGGCGCCAATCACATCATGCTCCAAGTTCCTAGAAAAAACTTTGATCAGGCCTACACCGCAGCACTAGAGCTTGGTGAAGTACTTTACAAAAATATCTCTACAACGGATGTCACCGAAGCTTTTACCGATACTGCGCTTCGACTTGAAGCCATGAAAACGACAAGAGACCGTTTAATTGAACTTCTAGCCAAGACCAAAGACGAGGCTGAAAAGGTTCGTATACTCCAACAGATTCAGCGTCTATCTGAAGAGATTGACAGCAAAGAGGCACAACTTCGGGGTCTCAAAAATCTGGCAAACTACTCAAATATCACCATTCAACTTGAACTTCGCCAAGCTGGAAATATCCGCAATCACTCCGCCGAGATCTCAGGCTTTCAATGGATTAACGGTCTGAGCCCATTTGAAGGCTATGGTCTCCATGCTTGGAAAAAGATCAAACTCGATTCACCAGAGGGAATGGTAGTACTCGAACCCAAGGGACACTATCACGCAGAGAGTGCAGATAAGGCCAATGTATTTGCAGGTCGAATACCGAATGACCCTCAAGGAAACAGTGCGTTTTGGAAAGATGCCATAGTGAAACGCATAGGCGGCGAGTATACAGAAGTTGACCATTTTGAAGCCGGCGAAGACCTTGGAATACGGTTCAGATCTGACGATGAACAACCCTATATTTGGACAATTTTCCTCAAAGCAGACGGCCGTTGGCTCAATGTCATTCAGGCCTATTATCCAACGGAAGAACATGAACAGCGTCTCAGTTCAGGTGTGCAAGCCATCGTTTCTGGAGGTGCACAGTGACTCCTATTAATGTATTGATTGTGCTTGGCCTTCAGACTGCAACAGCAAGCACACCGAATGATTCTCAGTCACCACCTACAGAGGTGATTGATGCCCCTCAAAAAGGTGCCATGCACATCTCAGCTCGACTCACCATTAATGTACAGCAACCAGAGGAGCGCATTGATGAGATGATTGCACTGGCCCAAAGTAAGGGCGGTTACTATTCAAGTTGCTCGGCGAGAGATGTTCACTTCAAAATCCCACCAAGAGAGGTTGATGCTTTTTTAGCCGAACTGAAAGAAACTGGTGTACTTAGCGAGTTTGATTACAGCACAAGAACAATTGAAACAGACTTAGACAATACTCGGGCTCGAATCCAAGCTCGAGAAGGCATGATAACGCAATATATGACCGTTCTTAAAACAGCTCGACTTGAAGCCATTGTGATGGTTGAGAGAGAAGTTCTTAACTTGATTAGCCAAATTGAAAATCTCAAGGGGCGCCTGCGCAAACTTGAACACCAAGCTGAATATGCAGACATTAATGTTTCCCTGCGCTTTAGAGACCGCCGTGCTCCAATTAACAACGGTTCGTCACCCTTTGAGTGGATAAACCGACTTAACTTTGATGAGCTGATCGACAGCGCCCAATACGACCCCATTGGAAGACCCAAACCTTCCCCGTATGCATTGCCTGAAGGTTTTTCTGCTTTCAAAAAGGGATACACCAATCTCGCTGCGACGGCAGACGGCTTGCTTTATCAAAGTTATTCGGTCAAAAATAAGCCTGAGGCTGACATTGATTTCTGGGCTGGCGCCATTGAAACACGCATGGCAGACGCCGGCTATCATCCTTATACTGCGGATGGGTCTCACGATGGTGAACGGGTTGGAAATTCATTTATTTTCCGATACAGTGCACCACTTGGTGTAGACGACTATGCCTATTGGATAAAGATTGAACCTGTGGGCACAAAGATTTGGATTACAGAGGTTACCGGTGAAATAGGACTATTTTCAAGCCATGAAGAAAACATATCCAAAGCCCTTGAACAATAAATCAGCGGTTCAACAGGGTTTCAATTTCAATTAGCCCATCTGAGAACTCAACAAACTCAAAATCAATGATCTCATCGGCTCCATCGCGGTTTAAGTCTTCATCAAACAAAAGAAAACCATTGGCGGTGCTTTGAATATCATATTCAGATTTTGGTCCTTGAAATCGAACAGTGTCAATCCCTTCACCACCAACAAGTCTATTGCTCCCTGCATTTCCTGCAAGGAAATTGTCTTGGGCGTTTCCAAACAAATCGATATCGTTGTTGCCATCCAACATCACATCAATCCAATACTGTGATTTGGCACTTTCAGGTCGATTGCTGTCATAAGTTAGGGATACGCTCTGGGAAAGTTCAGCTTCGAGCATTATCACTTGGGTATAAAACTCAGGGACCAAAGAACGCAAGAGTTCAAGTGCTTCTGGGTCGGCCTCCAGAATAGCTGCGCGGTTGTTGATTGACCACAAACCACTCCAAGGATCAGTTGAGTGGCTCCAATGTCCAAAGTCAATTCCAACAAGCTGACTGAGGTAAATGGAAGACTGTTCTGGAGCGGACCAATTGGATTGTTCTGAGCTATTCGGTTGCCAAAAACCATTCACAATGGCCTGATTGGATCGAGCCAACAGTTGATTTTGAAAGTTGGAATGTAAAGCAGACCAACCTGATTGAACTATGAGACGGTAGACGGATGAAAGGGTCAGGTCAACAGCGTCATTGTTCAACCAGCCATCGCTCCCTGGGAGCACGGTATCTTCAAGCAATTGCGAATAGACCCACCAATCGAGGTCCAATATGCCATCAGAAGCTGCAGCACTCTCATTAGCCAATTCATCAAATAGTAATATGGTCGCTTGATTGTCGGCAACAGTATCAAAGAGAAGATCCATCTCTATGGAGTCATCAATACCGTGATCCATGAGACCAAACTCAAGATGATTTCTCACCTGCAGGATGTGCGCACGAGACGCGCCAATCTGAGCAAGTATCATCACTGGTGACCCGTTGGGGCTTATCAAATGGGTGTACCAGCTAAAGTGGTCTTGAACAAGCGGGTGTGTTTCAATGTCACCAATCGGAACAATGCCATCTTCATAGTTTGAGATTAAAACATCTTCCAGAATGGGTTGCTCTTTGCCAGAAATGACTTCGAACGGCTTATCGGAACATCCAATGAACAATAATATTATTGTCATCATTTTATATCCGTCACTTCACCATCATACCCAATATTACGAAGGGCCAATACAAGTTCGGGAGCTCCTTCAGGTTCACAGAGATTGCCTTTCGCTTTGACAGTGGCCGACTGGGATGCAAAATCTGCCGTGGCGGACTTCACTCCACTGACGCCTTCAAGAGCCGCTGCGACCCGCAGCGGACATGCAGATCGTCAGGTCATTCCTTCCACTTTTATTTCGATGGTACACCGTTGCTGAGCCATGGCAAGTGAGGCGATAAACGACATCCAAATCATACACCCTCCCAGGAGATTCTAGTCAATCATTAAATGTATATATACCTTATCCCAATTCAGTCGGAAATTAGTGGATCCAATGGCTCATTTTGAATGGGATAGAGATTGACTTTAAACGATTTTAAAAATGACAATGCGGTATGAGTGGGCATTTTTGAAGAACTGTGATAAGAAGCGAGCCATGGCCAATACCAAACGACAGCATCAACCATCCATCGAATTTGTATCTGAAACAGCCTTACCGACCGCAGGTGTGGTGCTCAATGTCAGAGCATATCGAAGCAGCAATGGAACAGAACCATTGGCTATTTATACAGAACTACCCTCACACGGTCCTGTTCCTCTCAGAATACACGATGCCTGCTTTACATCTGAGGTGCTCGGTTCCATTAAATGCGATTGCAAGGCTCAACTCGATTTCGCCCTTGAATACATTCAGCAACATGGCGGCCTTATCATTTATCTTCATCAGGAAGGCCGTGGAATAGGGCTGGCAAACAAAATAGCAGCGTATGCGCTTCAAGAACAAGGCCTTGACACAGTTGAAGCAAACCGTGCACTGCATTTGCCTGATGACGCTAGACAGTATGATGATGCAGCCAATATTTTGAAAGAACTCGGAATACAATCTGTGGCGCTACTCACAAACAACCCCCGTAAAGCTACAGCCTTAAAAGACCTTGGTATTTCGGTAATGAAAAGGTTGCCCATTTTTTGTAAAGTATCAGATAGAGCTCAGACCTATTTGGATACAAAGATACTGAAAATGGGTCACTATCCAATGCCACAAGACAACGATTGACTTGATTGACCGAGATCAATACGTTAGAAAAAACAACGAACTGTTCACGGAGAACATAATGAAACGCCTCCTACTTCTTACGCTCGGCATGACACTTGCCGCATGTCCCACTCCTCCCGAAGAAATTCCCCAACAAGCTGGCCCTGGTGCCGGTGGAGCGCCTCCAGGAGGGGGAAATGCAGGACCAGGTGGACCGCCACCTGAAGGCGGCACTGGACCTGGTGGACCACCACCGGGAGAAGGTGGACAGCCTGCTGAAGGTGGACCTGATATGGCGCCTCAAGGTGAAGTTCCCATGCCTGAAGGTGAAGGACCAGGACCGGACATGGCACCTCAAGGTGAAGCGCCAGGACCAGATGCACCACCACAAGGCGAAGCGCCAGGACCAGATGCACCGCCCCCAGGTGAAGCGCCAGGACCAGATGCTCCGCCTCAAGGTGAAGGACCAGGGCCAGATGCTCCGCCCCAAGGTGAAGAACCAGGGCCAGATGCACCACCTGAAGGAGAAGGTACCGAGGGCGAAGGCGCAAACAACACCCCTCCCCCCAACAATGTTCCCGAAAGTGGCCCACCTGAAGGTGGAATGATTGAAAATGCGATTCTGGTCAAAGTTGATCGCGTTCCGCCAGGTGCAAACAACCCACAACAAACACAAGAAGAAATCGGGGCAGGCCAATTTGTGACATTTTCAGGTACCGCAGACTGCAGTGACTGTAGCGGCGATCTTTTGCTTCGTGTCAACAAATTTTTGGGGCCGAACCAAGTTCCTTCCCAAAGTGATCTCCTAACTCAGACAAAGCTGGACGGAACGGGTAGCTTCTCTATCAAAGTTCCCACATCCGATGTGGCAGTCAGCTTAGAACTATTGGTTGATGAAGACAGCAGTGGAGGTCCAAGTCAAGGTGAACGATTTGCCGTACTAGAACTCGGTGGTACCCTTACTCCTAATGAAGACCGTTCAGGCATCAGCCTTGATGCCACAGACCGTGAAGTAGACAATCCTGGTTTCTTTGGTCAGTAGCTAATCAGATTCCAGCAGTGATTGAGACTGCTCGAAACGATAGGCCGCCCAATCTTCAGGACGAAGTGGCTTCAAACCGTGCGCCTGTCTGGCGCGATCACATTCTGGCGTATGGCTGAGACCGTCTTCATACGAGGGTACAAAATCACGGCAGGTTGAACTTCGATTGTCATAAATCTGACAGGTCGTTCCAAACTGACCTACCGTGCCGTTTAGTGCAATGCAGCGGGTATTTTTTCGTGAGGTCGTCCCCTTCATGGCGACCAGAAAGGGCGAAATTTGCTCGACCAAATCTTCAGGGATGCCATGGGCTTGACATTCACCAAAATAAAATGACGCACGAAAATAGGCACAGCAAGCACCACAGGACACACATGGATGTGAGGCACCAGCGTCACTTTCGTTTTCGACAGATTTGCGGTTCAGCGCTTCTGTTTCCCACCCACTGGGTCGACTCGCATCTGGGTTTGACATCACACCGCTCCATTAAATGAGGTCTCTGTCTTCCTTAATTGAAAATTCAACGAACAGTGCATTGAAAAAAACACAAATCTCACCTAAACTAAATCAATGACGACCACAACTCCACCCCAAAGCACCGAAGCCGGAACGCTCACACTGCGCCAAAAGACACTCCAGATCATCAAAAGATACTGGTGGGTTTATCCGCTTTGGTGGGTCTTTAAGCTTGCTCTTGTGGGTCTGCTCGGAGTGTCCATCCTCAGCTAGACTTCAGTAGCCTATTTCTAAAAAGAAGCGCACCGCACGGATGTGCGGTGCTCGGAGACTCTGAGGATTAAATTACTCTGGTCCAGCAGAGGGGTCAGCCACGCGGCCCATGAATAGCAGCGAGCCGGTCAAATCATCCTGAATGGTGAAGAGGAATGCTCTGTTGGCTGCAAAGTACTGTGTCTCCGGCATGGAGGTGACACCCACATCGACGCCCGTTGCAGCTGCTGCTTCGGTGCCTTTTTCCTCAACCTTGATCCAAGCTTCATGAACGACCGACTTCACATAAAGCGGCTCATCACTCATATTTGATAAGTTCGCTTCGTCCGTAAACAATGACGGCATTCCAAGATTGGACAGGGGCTCATTGAGTGAGAGTTCAGTTCGGAATTCAAACTTGGGAATGTAAACCTCTCCGAGAGTATAAATCTGCTCATCCTGCACACGGTCATACAGCTCGTGGCCAAATGCAGCCTCGAGGTCGGTTAAGGCAATGCCCTCATTTGGGACATAAAAGGTCATGCTTAGCTCATCGCCTTGATACTGAAGGGTTGCTGCGGTCATTAACTCATCGCTGAAATAACGCATGTCAAGCTCCCCATTGAACATGGTGGGCACATCTATTTCATCCCCAGCTTCTGTTAGAAAGGAAGCAGGGGCTGTCGCTTGTTCTTTAAAAGGTGTTGCC
>JAYYJC010000514.1:0-11161 GCA_036146655.1 Myxococcota bacterium
CAAGCGTAAAACCGAACTGGACAAGAAAAATGTTCAGCATTCACACCGCCAAGAACAAGCGCCAAATTAGACTGATTGGCGTATTCTATTAATCTATCCATTGGTAAGTTTGGATCCAATGGGACAAAAACAGAACCATGCATCCAAACCCCAAGAATAGCAACTAGGAGTTCCGCAGATTTAGAAATGGCCAGTCCGATGTGGCTTCCAACTTCAATGGTGTCACCGTGCAAGCATTGACATATCCTCAAAGACTGCTGCCATACTTCTTCATGGGTGAGTACCACGCCATTGTCCCATACCGCTGGACGGTTTGGAAATTGAGTCACAACTTGCCGGTAGACTTCAAGAAAGTGCATGATGGAAATGTAAAGGCTTCGGGAATACTTGGCACCCAGAGTTTCTTTCTTTGTATTCCGCTTAACGGTTCTGCCAACGGTCTGTGCGCTGATTGAAAAAGCCGATGCATCAACGCAAAACCATTCGAGTCAGACAATGCGTGAATCCGCTGTTCGTTCACGCTGCTCAACCATTCTTTTTTGCATCAGACACATGCTTAAAATCAACATCAAAGGTGCTTCAGGAACCGATTTTACAAATGAAAACGAACGCACTTTTTCAGCATCAACAAAAGGAAGATCATCCAAGTATGAACTGTTTAAAATGGATTTAATTGTCGCATGACACTTCGGGTTTGCGCTGTGATGTATGGGAGGTGCAATGAAGGGGTGTTTGGGACGGCAGACCATCCAATCTGGAAGAATACCAACCATTGCCTTGCGAAGGCTTGACTTTTCAACGCCGCTTAACGGTTCAATGTGGCAATGAAGGGGTTGTTTCACAGCCCACTCAAACAAATGGTGATCGAGGAAAGATGGACGACCTTCAATTCCATGCGCCATCTCCATGCCATCACCTATTCCCCTCAAAATGTAATTGGCAAGCGCGAGTTCAATCCAAGATTTTTGAGCTTGACGGATCAATTGAGTCGGTGTGTTTCCAAGTGATTCCATCAAATGGTTGAGAACTTTTGGAATTGACAGTGTCTTTGATGCGCACATCAAGGGTTGAAACACATCAGCAAACTCGAGTTTGGCCCTCAAAAAGCCCGGCAGGTTGGAATACCTTGAACTGACTTTTCGGGGAAGAAAAATTCCTTGGGTCAGTGCATTTTGAGAGGACAGAGATTTCAACCATGGCGGTTTAATGTCACTCATGGCACAAAGGTCTTGTTTAAAATGGGGGTACCCTAAAAGGGCTTCATCTGCACCTTCCCCGGATAATACAACTTTTATTCCATCAGCTTTCATCTGTTTTGACAATAAATTTTTGGAAGAAAGTTGGCAATTAATGGCCAAGGACTCTCCCATCCAAACCGCATCTTCGAGAGCGTCCAATAGATCCATTTGGCTGACATGAACCGCTTTGAACGGCTGACCAAAGTGCGATGCTGTCTTTTCTGCAATGGAACTCTCGTCATATGTTGCATCATCAAACCGAACAGTGTAGCAAGGCAGACTGACATCGGTAAGCTCTGAAGCCACAGCAAGAATGCTGGCCGAATCAATACCGCCACTCAAAGCAATGGCTTTTTTGGCATTTCCGACGAGGCGGCGTTGAACAGCAGAAAATAGAAGCCGCCTCAATTCGGCGGTCTGATCCAATGGTGATTGTACTTCATGTCCATGGAATGAAAGTTCCCAATATTTTTGTATTTGGATTGTATTGCGTTCAAACTTCAAAAAATGCCCTGGCCTAAGCTGACGAATGCCTAAAAAGAGGCTTTGTTCGGGGCAAGGATATTGGTGAGTGAATACATGCGAGAGCGTTTGAAGATCCCATTCCGGCCGAATTCCAAGTTCAAAAAGGGCTTTCGACTCAGAAGCCAACGCAATGCCATTGTCAAAATGAGTCCAATACAATGGCTTTATTCCAAACCGATCCCGTGCCGCAATCAACTTTTTGTTAACTGAGTCCCACAATACAAATGCAAACTCGCCATTTATGAGATGTAAAAAATTTTCTCCATAGTCCTCGTAAAGGTGAACAACCAACTCAGAGTCACTCATGGTCCGAAAATGATGTCCTTTCTTTATGAGTGAAGCTCTTAAATCTTCAGCATCATAAATCTCTCCATTGACAGCAACCACAATGCTTTCGTCTTCGTTATACAATGGTTGAGGTAAAGGCTCAGCGGTTCGGATGTGAAGAAGGCGGTGCCCAATCAAAACGGTGTCATTGGAGTAGACACCGCTGCCATCTGGACCTCGATGATGCAGCGAACTCAGTGCTTTCTCAAAAAGCAATGGCGGGGTCGATGTACCCACAACAGATAATATTCCACACATTACAGCGCTTCTGGATTACGGTGTGGCTGACAAAATACCTTCTTAGTTTCGTCCAAATTGAATTTGGAAATAAACTGGTCCAGTGGAGAAATCGAACCAATGTACGGGGTAAGATCGAGGGCACCACTCTCAAGAAAGGCAACTGCTTTTTCAAATTGAATGTAATTGGCGCCTTTAATTTGCAAGGAATTCTGCACAATCAGTTCAGCAGGAAAACGAACAGTTGTTGGTCTACGGCACTTGAGAACACAAATGCCTTTTGGATTAAGCATTCCTAAAACAGATTCAAGGTCAAAATCCACTCTGGTTTCGATGACAAAATCAGCCTTTAAACCTGCAGTTGGCGCACTCACCAACTGAATGTGGCTAAAACCATGTATTTGAAGAATGTCCATGGTCAACTGCGCTATCCGTCCCTGCCCAATGACAAGACCATCCATTTGAGGATTCAAACCGATCTCGAGTACACTCATGGCTGCGGCTACTGGCTCGACAAAAGCCGCATCAAGAAGCGCAAGTGAATCTGCAATCGGAAAAACAGACTCAGGAGGAACCTGAATGTAATCTGAAAATGCACCATCCAAATTCATTCCGAGACACTTCAAGTTCAGACAAGGTTGTTTGTCAAGACATGGGCGACACGCCCCACAAAATATGACAGGATTGACCACAACTCGGTCATTTTTTTTCAGCCGATCAATTGGTGAATAATAAACCAATCCAGAAAGCTCATGACCAAGTATCCGATTGGGTTTCACATCCAATTGACCCTTACCACATAAAATATCCGTTCGACAAAGGCCTGCATATGCCACTTTAATCCATATATTTTTTGGAGAAAAAAGACGGAGCGTTTGACCATATTTTGGCTCATGGCCGTTGGTCCAGATGGCATTCATAGTCACATTCATCATTGCCCCTGACATGCCAACGCATTTGGTGAATAATACTTAAGGAACTGACAAGACCAATTTACCATCCAAAAAGTTGAATGGAATGCAATAAGTCCTTTCTGGATCACAATCAAAAAGTCGCCAATGCCTTTGTCCCAAACGCTCCTCATTGAAATCCGCCCCAAATCTCATCGATAAAGGCCAAGACATTCCCTCCACCATGTTTTGCGTGGAAATTAGAGTTTTAAACATGCATGTCACTGAATCAGAAAATTATCGGAACTCAGGTTACTCCAACCTTGGTCAAGTGATTACTGCTTCAGTGAGTAAAAGCCTTAAGAGGGCCATCTCTGAATGGCTTGGACCTTCCCCTATCACAAACCAATATGGAATCTTGAGAAATAACTGCTGGCGGGAGATCTCATTGCTTCAAAGCCAGTTGGAGCCATTGGCGCATTTGGCACTTCAGCTTCTCGGAGTGTCGTCCATTTCTCTCTTTCAGGACAATCTCATCTGGAAACCCCCGAGCGGCCAGCAAGCCATTTCTTGGCATCAAGACTATTCATATTGGCCACTGAGTGGACCATATGGCGTGACCTTTTGGATTCCACTCGATGATACAGACATAGACAATGGTTGCGTGCATGTCATTCCTGAAAGCCATACACTGGGTACTTTTGCAGCCACGAACTTTATTGAGAGTGGTACAGCGCCGTGGGGAATTGAACAAACGGCGTTTGAAATCCATAAACACACTGCGCACGCACAAGCCTTGCCCATGCAAAGTGGACACTGTTTGGCTTTCCATCCCTTGCTTTGGCATATGTCACCCGCAAATGGTTCAACCCGTGATCGCTGCGCATGGTCTCTCACTTGGATTACAGATCAAGTCCGATGGGATCCAAACCACGCCCCACATCCCTTTACCCATTGGCTCCAGCCTCAAAAAAACGATATTATTGAGGGTGAACTGTTTCCGAGATTTCGTAGATGAATGTTCTTTTTTTAGAGTTTGAAATGGAACGAGACTGGGCTGTTGCATCGATTGGCCCAGCCTTTTTGGCATCGATAGCTCGAGCAAATGGCCATCACATAGACATCATTCATGTCTCGATAGACGAAACAGCAGAGCAGTTGAGTACAAAAATTATTGAAAAGGCTCCGGATGTCTTGGGCCTCTCTCTCACTTCAAGACAATGGCTGAGAGCCAAGACATTTATCAACCACTTTAGAAAGAAATCATTTATTCCAACAATTTCCGGTGGTCTTCATCCCACGTTTGCACCTGAGGCTGTCTTAGAAGAGCCGGGGTTTGATTATGTTTGTCTTGGTGAAGGAGAAGGTGCATTTGTTGACTTTCTCGAAACCCTCGCAATTCAAGGCTATGTTTCGGATGGTCAGATAGACAACATCTGGGTGAAAGATGGTCACAGACCCAAACTTCGTCCGCCTTATGATCCCATCGACCAATTGCCATTTATGGCCAGAGACATGCTTAATGAACAGCATGGTGTCATCAATATGACCACTCAGAGGGGGTGCCCATTTCCCTGTACCTATTGTGCCGCTCGAATGTACAATGAAATTTACACTGGATATGGCAGGCGTCGTAGCATCGATAATGTCCTTCACGAACTGAGACAGATTAGAGATACAGGCGAACTAAACTACATCATATTTCTCGATGACACATTTACCATTAACCACAAATGGGTGCGTGAGTTTTGCAAGGTTTACCCAAAAGAAATCGGGGTCGCTTTTTCCCTTCATGCACGGGTTGAAACCATCAATAAAGACATGCTTCATTCATTGGCCGAAGCGGGCTGTGCACACATTACTTTTGGAGTAGAGTCAGGGTCCGAACGAGTCCGTCGAGAGGTCATGGATAGAAAGGTCACCAATCAGCGACTGATTTCGGCATTTGAATGGTCTAAATCCGCAGGGATCTTAACCACTGCGAATTACATCATCGGAATCCCCACAGAGACAATAGAAGATCTCGAAGCCACCATCAAACTGCACCACCAGCTCCAACCTGATGATTTTGGATACTTTGTGTTTTATCCTTACCCCGGGACCCCAATGTATCACTACTGCAAACGAAACGGACTTTTACCCGATGACTTTGATAATCGCCCCGCCAATCACCGTCAAAGTGTTCTGCTTCATGACACTCTAAGCCCAGACGAGATTGAACAATATTACAATCGGTTTACACAAATAAGAGAAGCAGATTACCTAAATAAATATGGCATTCAACTGAATGGTTCAGGTCAAGCTGATGTACACGAGCAAATTGAACACATTGCATGTACCGGTTAGCCAACAACTGTAATTTACCGCAGAGGAACAACCAACAATCGGCGTACACTTACAGTATCGATTACATGTCCAACCCAAGCACAGATGTCGAACAACAGTTTCACCAAGGTTGCTCAATGAACAAATCACCCCTTATCTGGGATGCCCATAGCTGCATCCCGCTGCATCCCGATGCCACCACTGACCACCTGCACCGTCATCTTAAAGCTGGGGTCAGCTATGTCTCTATCAATGTGGGAATGGATTTTAATCCACTGTCACAAATACTGACCACAATGGCGTCATTTAGACAACAGATTTCAGCAGATCCGCATCTCGTCATGGCCAATCGAAGTGCTGATATTCTAGATGCGCAGCAGACTGGACGGTTGGCTGTTGGTTTTGATTTAGAAGGTGCCATTCCCCTCTGTGAACGGCCCGAGATGGTACAGCTTTATTGGGATCTAGGTGTACGACAAATGCACTTGGCATACAACCAGAGCAACTCTATTTCCGGAGGGTGCCATGACGAAGACAGCGGACTAAGCGTCGTTGGGAAAGCAGTCGTGAATGCCATTTTCAAATGTGGAATGTTGATGGATCTCTCACATATGGGTTACCAATCTGCACTTGAAGTGTGTGAAATGGCAGATGGCCCTGTGGTCTACTCTCATGCCAATCCAAGAGCCCTTGTTGACCATCCACGAAACATTCCAGACCATCTCATTGTGGCATGTGCTCAGACCGGGGGCGTGATTTGCATCAACGGGGTTGAACGTTTTCTTGGTGTAGGGCAATTGACAGCCAAGCGTTTTGCAGAACATGCGGCCCATGTGGCAGAACTGGTAGGACCTGAGCATGTTGGGATGGGCATAGATACCTTCACCACTCAAGATGGTATCCGTGACATGCCAGACGGGCTTGTGGAATCCGATTGGTGGCCAAAAAATCACTATCAAACAGGGATTGGTACACTTAATTACCTTCAACCAGAAGACATACCGTGCATTCAATCGGCGCTCATCGACCGTGGATTTAGTTCCGAAGAAATTGATGGAATATTGGGCCTAAATATGATGCGAGTGGCTCAGCAGACTTGGCCAACTTGATTGCTTTTCCGGCAGACAAGACTCCCAAATCGGCTATATAATCTATTGAGGTTTGACGGAATGTCCATAGGTCGAAGACAATTACTGAAGTATGGTGGGTTGGGTGTACTGGCCCTTACTTTTGGTGGCTTGACCTTAGCATTGCAGCCCAGCTTAATTAGAGAACCGCCCGGACCACTCAAGTGCCTCTCCAAGCAAGAGTACAGCATTCTGTATTCAATTGCGGAAACAATTTTGCCAGCGAATGAGCCATTTCCAGCAGCCTCTAAAATCCAAGTGGCCTACCGTGTTGATTCTGTTCTGGCGCGAGCACATCAAGGTGTCCAAAGCGAAATAAAGCAAGTCCTCGCCCTCATTGAAAATGCCGCAGCAGCTACACTTTTTGATGGACATCCCAGACCATTTACTCGTTCGAACACAAAGACTCAAACCACCATCATCAACAATTGGAGGCAATCAAGCCTTCACATTCGACGAACAGCTTTCAAAGCCATTTCAGGGCTTTGCAACGGCGTTTACTATGCCAATACAGAGAATTTTGCGCTGGTGGGATATGACGGTCCTCCAGCACATCTGCTTTCACTCATTCAAAGTTTAAACGAGTCTCACTAATGCCCATATTCTCTCACAGTGAGTTGACTGAATCACAAACCATTAACTGTGATGTCTGCATTATTGGTTCTGGTGCAGGTGGAGGTATGTTGGCAGAAGGTTTGGCTCAAGCTGGAATCGATGTGGTCATGCTTGAGGCAGGTGAACACCGCACACAAAAAGATTTTAACATGGATGAAGGTGTCGCCTTTGCACGGTTGTATCAGGAAGGTGGCCTCAGAGCTACAGATGATTTAAGCATTACCATCTTACAGGGCGAGTGTGTGGGTGGGACAACGACAATCAACTGGACAACTTGTTTTCGAACGCCTGACTCAATCCTTTCACACTGGCAGCAACGCTACGGACTTACAACGCTGACCACTGAGAATCTCACACCACATTTTGAAGCAGTCGAGAAAAGACTCAACATTTCTGAATGGCCCAAAGAACTTGCCAACGCAAATAACCAGATCATCTTTAGAGGTTGCGAAAAATTGGGTTGGGAAAGCACGCCCTTGAAGCGCAATGTTAAAGGCTGTGCCAACTCTGGCTATTGCAGCATGGGCTGCCCAGTCAATGCCAAACAGGGAATGCTTGTCACCACCATTCCTGCGGCTGTAGATGCCGGCATGAGACTGTACACAAACACAAGGGCTGATGTTTTGGTTCAACGGAATAATCGCATCGAGAGCATCTCAGCAAGCGTATGGAACCCGGAGACCCGACGAAAAACAGGTGTGACACTTACCATTCGACCCAAAATCACGGTATCAGCGTGTGGTGCCATTAACGGACCAGCCCTTTTTCTCCGTTCGGGAATAAATGACCACAACCGTGTTGGACTCCGCACTTTTATTCACCCAGTCGTGGCCATGGGTGCTGTATTTGATGAACCCATACAAGGTTTCTACGGGGCCCCACAATCAGCCTCAACCCATCATTTCTTTGATCGAGGGCCCACCGAAATTGGCTATTTTATTGAAGCCGCACCTACACACCCCATGTTAGCCGCTACCGCAGCGTCTCGGTTTGGAATCAGTGCACAAGATTTTATGGCAAAGCTCAACCACATGGGCTTCATCATTGCCATCCACGATGATGGAATCATTGATGGAGACGACGGTGGAACAATCTCACTAAGAAAAGATGGAAGAGTAAGCATTGATTACCCCATTCGTCCCCCTATGGCGCGTGCATTCCAACATGCCCACCATTCTCTTGCCAAACTCGCCCTTGCCGCAGGAGCAAAAGAGGTACAAAGCCTTCATTTGGATCCTGTGAGTATCCATCAAGAGTCGGATATTGAACTTCTTGATCGAAAAAAATACGGTTCACTTGAGCACGGCATATTCACAGCCCACCAAATGGGCGGACTTGCAATGGGCAGCGACCCGAAGTGGAGTGTGGTCAATCCGGAGCACAGGCACCATCGGATTCAGAATTTGTATGTGGTAGATGGCTCGGTATTTCCAACCTCAGTTGGAGTCAATCCTTCTCAGACCATTTACACACTCGCCCACCGTGCCCGATCAATCATCATGGACGCGCTACGCTCGAATTAACAATCCAGTGCAGCAGTTGAGGTTTCCGTCCAACGGTTACAGTTTCAGTCAGTCGCCCATTGGGCTCATTAAGATAAAGTTGAATCTCTGTCCGTGGTTCAGAAATGCGGTAAAAGAACCCATCAATGGGTCGATTCGTCCATGTTTCTTTTTCATTCAAAACCTGACCGGACTCATACAGTGTCGTCCATATGGGATTGCCTGCACCGTCAACGACCTGACCATATACACTTGGTCCCGAAGCAATGCGATCTAACAAGGCGATTCCAATTGGTCTGACACCTTCAATTGACTCCATTCGATAACGAACTTTTAATGGGTTGTGATGAGAGCCCTCAACCAGATAAGCGAGTGTTCCGTATTTATGAAACAGCCAATCTACATCATTGCCAGCCATTTTAGAGGTCCCCGATTTGATTTGAAATGATCGACCATTGGTTTGGACTTTTGTTTGTTCGATGAGGTCTATTGCAAGAAATTGGGCCTTTTGAGGCACTGGTGACTTCAGGTCACGGTGTAAATAAGGCGCCATTACTTCTGTACCAGGTGTATGATACGAAATCGCTGCACTAAAGCGCATCAAATCAGCCAAGTGTATCAAGGCCTGTGTCTCAGGCTCTGATGCCGCTTCGGGACCACGATAATAGGGCAACCGTGAGTGACTGTCGCTTGAAGACGGCCCCCCCTCGCCCCAGAAGAAAGGGAAGTTTCGGCTTAAATCGACCCCTTCGGTTTTGTGAAACTCGCATCTACCATCGGTGTTTCGACCATTCTTTCGGCCTCTAGTCCAGCCTTGATCGTGACGCAAAAAAGTCCAATTTCCATCTGGATTCAGCATGGGTACAATCCAAATGTCTAATTTACTGACCCATGATTGAACTTGAGGATCAAAATCGTGTCTTGACAATGTATAATGAAGTAAATCAATGGCATAGAGCGTGCTCATCAGTTCATTGCCATGCAGCCCACCAAGCAGCAGCACAGATGGTTTGGGTTTAATCTCTTGAGGAGAATCGCTAATCCGAAGGGCTAAAATGGGCCGTCCTTGATGACTGTTACCCAATAAATACACAGAGGTAATGGCACGCTGCTGTAAATGATAAGCCCAGAGCAACTCTGCCAGCGAATGAAAATCTTGGTAGATGTAGTCTTGTACAACTTTTCCGTCGACGATCCTAGGACCTTTGTCGAAATATTTTCGATACAGGAGATCTGTACTCCACCAAGAATCTGAACTGCCGCCACTGGCAACACGAGGCATTGGAGGCAAGGTATCCAATCGAATGGGATACTGGAGTTGTTCCTGTTCCCACTGAATTTGAAGCTGAGGAATGGTCCCAGCGCAGCGAAACCTCAAATCAGTATCATCTCCACCTCGGAGCCGTTGTTGGGGTGCGATCTGAAGTGGCTGACTTGAGTATTGTGGATCATGTAAGTATTCCATAGGCTGAATCTTGACTGTTCTAGGTTCAGCAGGCATCCAGCGTTCTCGAGTCAGTTCAACTTCTGAGAAATCAATCTCATCCAAGGCGGCCCAATACTGCCATTCAGAAGGCAAATACAACCCGTTACTTGTGCAATACTGCTCGGCTTGAGCCCAAAAACTTAAATCGGGATCACAAATGCATTGCTCTTGACATTCAATGAGTTCATCCCAACCCATTGATTGTTCATTAATGGCATAGGTGGGATGTTGAAATGCCCTGTAATGGACATCTTTTTGACCTGCGTCTCTAAGTGCAATCGCAACAGAATCTGCTCGTATGCATTTCATCCCGTCTGGGACAAAACGACAATGTTTTGGATACCCACTTTCTGCAAATATTTCGTCTGCAGACAGGGCACCAAGTGCGGCCAGTCGAACACGCACATTGATCTTTTTATCGCTTTCAGGAAACCGATTCAAAAAACCTTGGAGGAGTGGAATTGAATCTTCTTCTGCGATGTAGTTGTAGGTTTGAGTTTCGATTGGATTGTTTTCACTGTCAAGTACCCATGGCAGTTCTACCAGCTGGTCTTGATGATAAACAGAATACAAAGTTTGCTCTGATGAACGAATCAGTTGAGGTCCCTCTCGTTCGCCACTTTTGCTTTTACAGCTTTGTCCCACTTCAGAGTTTTGAAGGTGTGAACCACTCGGACAATCCCAAAAGTACAACCGAGTTGGGATTTCAGATGCAGTATTCACCACAACGGGTTGGCAGCCTAGAAAAAAAAGCGGTAACATACAAACATTATATCGTCTTACACGGCTTGACCCCACCCATGAACTCGCTCTCTCAAAATTGGAGACAGTTGATCAGTACAAGACCAAGCAACTGGTCAGATTTTGAAGTCATCTCAGCCACGGTACA
>JAYYJC010000515.1:0-4635 GCA_036146655.1 Myxococcota bacterium
GACACCACTGATGTGGACACCTCTGAGCCCAGCGGAGAACCCAGTGGAGAGCCCAGTGGCGAGCCAAGCGACGAGCCTGTGGACAATGATGGCGATGGCTATACAGATGATGTCGACTGCAATGACTACGACCCAAATATCCATCCCGGTGCAGAGGATTTTTGTGACTCCACAGATTGGAATTGCGATGGACAAGACTATGAACCGGGCACGGTCACAAGCTACGAGCCCAGCGGCCACGCCAACATCACCGAACTCTTCAATGTGGACGGTGATGCCAGTGCCCACTCTGTGATCGTGCTCGATGACATTTTTACCGGCACCATCAAAAAGATCCATGTCTGCGATTTGACCCTCCACAACACCCTCTTGGTGGGTGATGACACGACTTTGGTTGGGCACGGGGAGGCCGTCATTGACCCCCTTGAACAAGACCGAGGCATACACATCAATGGGGTTAGCTCTGTCATTCAAGGTTTTACCATCACCAATGGCGCGTCCGACAAAGGCGGTGCGATATATTGCGATGGCGAGGAAGAAGACTTCGACAATTGGCTTCAATCGCAGTATCGCACTCAGCTAATAGACATGACATTGTCTGGCAACACCGCTGATGATGGCGGAGGACTTTATACCGAGTCCCTTTGCCCCACCGAAATTGTCAACAGCAGCATCGTGGACAACCAAGCCACCAATGGTGGTGGTGCTTACATCAATTCCGATATCATCATCAACACGGTTCTGGTGGACAACAACGAGGCCAATACAAGTTATGGCATTGGTGGTGGGCTTTATTTCGCAGGTGAACGCTACGAAACGGCGAACAACAATCCCCCATTTAATATCATTACTTATCAGTCGATCAGTGCCATGGCCACTGACCTGACGGCGACAAACAACCGTGCCTATGCGGGTGGTGGGATCTTTCTAGAAAACGCCGATATCCATGCCACTGGAAGCAGTGTTTCTGGAAATGTCAGCTTGGCTTCTGGTGCAGGTATGTACAGCATCAACAGCATTTCTCGCTTCGACTCGTCAACTTTTTCCACCAACACCGCATCGGGTTACGGGGGTGCGGTTTATTTGTTGGAACCCGGTGGACCCAACGGCAACGGCTACATGACCAACCGCTTTGTCTGTGGGGAAGGCACTGTGATTGAGCGCAATGTGGCTGACTCTCAGTCAGCAGCCATCGACATCGAGTTCGACAGCCAGTTCCGCGCCGAAGAGTGTGTTTTTGGGACTGGAAACGACGCCAATTCTGACGATATTTTCACCCTTGGCTCATCCACCACTCACAGTCCTACGGGCAATTGGTGGGGGTTCTGCGATGACCTTAGCTGCGGTGAAATTGAGAATTGCACGGATGGACTTGACAATCTCGGGAACGGATTAATCGATTATTACGATCCAAGCTGTTCTCCCACTTCCAATATGGTCAGTGTACTGGAACTGACAACCGACTGGTTTGATCATACCCAGTTGCTCCCAGACGAAAGCTTTACTTACATTGACGAGGGTCGAGACATTTTGTATCGGATAGACACCACGCAAACCAGCTGCATTAATACCCTTTACGCCAATGCCTTCAATTCATTTACTGGCCTTTTTGACAGCAACTTGAACCTAATAGAAGGGAAAGAGTACTCTGGAGGATTGGGACAAGATCAGTATTCGGTTTCGGCAGGTGTTTACTTTGTGGGCTTTACCCCACCGGACAACATGCGCCGCTCTGCCAGTTTCATTTTCGATGTTTCCGTTGACCCTGGCGCCTGCAACTGAGGGCAGATGGTAACTGGTTATCTCAAGTCTGCTGCCAATGACTAAATTAATGCCGTATGACCAAGAGTGGGATACGGTTCACAGACCTTCTCATTTCTTCCTTTGGAGTCCAAATGTCACTTTATCAAAAATGGTACACCGCTTTTCACAACAAAGATCTTGATGCAGCAAGTGCCTTGCTTCACGAAGACTACACTTTCGTGCGCCATCAGTCTGGCACCACAATGAACAAAGCTCAGACCATGGAGATGATGAAGTTTTTCATGAACAGTGACAGCATGACGGTTCACAATCAACGCTGTCTTTACGAAAATGACGAAGTCATGGTCGAACACTCTGTCATTGACTTTCCGGATGGAAGCACGGAAGCATTGCTGTCATTTTACAAAGTCCAAGACGGTCAGTTCATCCAGTGCGAAACGGGCGCTACTCTCATCAAAAAGTAGGGTCTCTTCGCTCATCAGATTTCCACAGTGTGTGGCCCGCCAAAAAAAACGCCTGAACACATGGTTCAGGCGTTTGGGTTTTTGGATGTGATTCGTTTATTTTTTAAACTTATTCAACAAGCCTTTTGAGCTGGATGAACTGTCACTACTTTTGTTGGCTATTTTCTTTTTCTTGCCTTTGGCAGGACGACCATAATCACTTTGTGAGGCCTTGCTGCGAGAAAGAGCGGCACGCTCTTTGGTGGTCATGGTGTCATTAATGGTTTCTTCCATGAAGTCTGACAATACCACTTCACCGGTTTTCATATCGACCACACGGATGTGGAGCTTGATGTAGGTAATTCGGCGAGAGGTTTTTCGTTGGGTTTGAACCCAAGTTCCGTAGTCGTATACTCGGTAAGAGAACAAGAGATCGGCTTGTGGAAGGTCCAATGACAACTTGGCCTTTTCCTTCTTTTTAGGCTTGTCTTCTTTTTCGAGTTGGTAAAGGCTGATGTAGTCCTTGACCAGCTTTTCAAGCAATTCGCCTTTCTCTTTGCCGATTTCGTTGGCAACGATCATGGTTTCCAAGCTTCCCTTGGTCTTCTTTCCGCCGGCTGAACAGCATTCTTCTTCGTTCATCACAACGACATCTTGCTTAGACAGTTCTTCGGTGATTTTACGGATCAAGTTGGCCACTTGGGCTCTGCGTTCTTCAAGGCTGAGTGATTCATCACTCGTGGCTTCACCAGCTTCACATTGTTTGGTCGGACAAAATGAAATACCGTCATTTTCTTGTTCGATGATGCGAATGAGATCGTCATCACGCTCAAGTAGTTCGATGCCAACATATTCCTTGGTCAATCGCTCATAAATGGCGTCATGGATCATGTATTCAGGCAATTGATCGTTGATGTAATCTGAATCTTCCAAGTTTACCAAAATCATCTTTTGACCCTTGCTTCTAAGTAAAAGCTTGGACAAGTCTTCGCTGAAGTTGGCTTTTTGAATGACTTCTGCCATCATGGCTTCGTCGCTGGATTCAAATGGATTGACTTTTGCCGCACATCCGGAAAGGACAAAGGCAGCAAGAGCAGTTGAAATGTGCTTTCGCATGGTAACCTCCTGTATTGGGTTTTTGATTACCGATGAACCTTACTGGGTTGATTGACCGTTATCAAGTATTTAGATTGAAAATTTGTAGACAGCATGCTTTGATTTATTGTCAATTGGTGGTGCTGTGTGATTTAACTTTGCGTTCTATACTTGATTTTTTTTGAATATAATGATCATCTGCACATCCTATTTTGGATTTCCTTTTGGTGACACATGAACTTGAGAAACTTTGCGTCTTTACTATTTCTGATGGCCTGTCAAAGCCAAAAGGACAACCGGTTGTCGGATTGTCACGGCGATCGGGCTCAAGTAAGGCTACCAGATCCAGTTGACAGTGGTGCGCTGGGATTGGTGTCCATTGAACAGGCCACCCACATTGCTGTGGCTTCTGGGGATTGGTCTGATGCTTGTGTATGGGATGGGGGTTTGGTGCCAGACAATTCAGCTCGAGTCATTATCCCAGAAGGGATTTCTGTTGAAGTTGACGGGATTATTTCGAGAGACCTCGGCACGGTTGGCATTTATGGCAAACTGTCTTTTGCACCCGATGTAAACACTGAGCTTCGAGTCAATACGATGGTTAGCGCCATGCGTGGAGTGCTTGAGATAGGCGATGAGAGTCAACCCATTTCGAAAATAAAAACAGCACGGCTCGTTTTTACGGCGGACTCTATCTTTGACTCCGAAGAAGATCCTCTGCAGTTGAGTCGAGGTGCCATTCTTATGGGTAAAACCACCATGCATGGTGCAGCCAAGTCTCACCGCGCCACCTTGGCTGTGCATCCGCAAGCTGGAGACACAAAAATCTACCTGACAGAACCTCCATCGGGCTGGGAAATTGGGGACTCTGTCGTCATTGCGGGTACTGAGGCAGGTGACCCAGAAAGTGACGAGCAGCGAGTCATTACAGGCATTCAAGATGCCGTCATTGTTTTTGATGAGCCCCTCAGCTGGGATCATGTTGCGCCTGAGTCTGATCTTGAGGTTCATGTGGCCAATCTGAGTCGAAATATTCTGATTTCGTCAGCCCATACCGACATTAATAGGCGTGGACACTTGATGTTTATGCACAATCTTTTGGTTGACACCCGCTATGTGCGCATTGAAGGCTTAGGTCGAACCAACAAACGGGTTCAAGTTGACGACTGGTTCTTTCCGGAACTGACATCTGAGAGTGCCGTTCCTGGTCCCAGAACCAACATTCGCGGTCGGTATTCGATTCATTTTCATCAAGGTGGCGTGGATCCGTTAACGGTGCCTGCCCGCGTTGAAGGCTGTGTGGTTGAAAATGATCCTGGATGGGCCTATGTCA
>JAYYJC010000516.1:0-10249 GCA_036146655.1 Myxococcota bacterium
GTCCAACGACACCCTTTCTTAAACAATGGGCGAAACACAGTATCACTTTTGATGCCCACATCGGCCAAGCGCCTTGGACCAGGCCGTCCATCGGCTCAATTATCACGGGTCGCTACCCCCGAGTACTCAAGCTTGACAACCCAAACAAAGGCCGTTCTTTTCGCATGGTATTAAAAGACGATTTTGTCACAGTCGCAGAAGCCTTTCAGTCCAAAGGGTACCAAACCATTGGTGCCGTTGGAAATCCCAACGCCAAGGTTCGATTCGGAATGGGTCAGGGGTTCAATCATTACAATGAACCGGACAAAACCTTTCGTAAACAAGTGTCTTTGCCGAGTGGGGGCGAATTGGTTGAAGATGTCCTGTCACAGACCAAAGGTCTAGACCGTCCATTCTTTGCGCAGCTGGTTTTTGTGGACAGTCACTTGCCGGTTCAGGCCCCTTTGCGATTTCAACCCTTGTTTCGAGATCTTCGGAAGCGTCTGAGAGAATACGATGCAAGTCTTCGAAAACTTGACGGCCACATTGCTCAGCTGGTTGCTGGCATTCGTTCCGAGCACCCCAATACCCTCTTTGTGTTGACGGCCGATCATGGTGAGGGCCTCAATCAACCCAAGCATCATGGGGTTGGTCACGGCAAAAACTTGTACCAGTCTGTCATTGCATTGCCGCATTTGTGGATGCATCCGTCTTTTGATACACCAGGGCGTCGGGTTGATTCCATCACACGAAACATCGACATCCTCCCCACGCTGATGGAACTCTTCGATGTCTCCAGTCCGTGGACGATGGATGGTGAGAGCATTGCAAAGGTTTTGCTCGACTCCTCCGCACAGCTGCCTCAGCGTCCGGCCTTCACTGAAACATACTTCAAAAAAGAGACCAAAGCTTCTGTGGTCTACGGCGACTCCCAGCTCATTCGAAACCGAAAATCCAATGATGAGCAGCTGTTTGAGGTTAAGGATGTCTTTGCGACGGTCGATCGGATTCAGGCTGATTTGCCCACAGCCGTGCTGCTTCGAGGTCAGCTGAATGCTTGGGAGATCGAAGTGGCCCGCTTGGCAGCAGAAGCCGGTGATGCGGTTGAAGCACCGATGGACGCCGAAACCCAAAAGATGCTCGAAGCCATGGGCTATGTGGAGTGATTCGGGCTAAAGAGAGCGCCTAAGCTGAAACCAACTTCCGATAAGCAACAAAACCGTCATGCTCAAGAGGACTGTACAGGGGAGGCCAACACCATTTTCAAAGCCAATGGTCGAACCAATATTGTGTAGGCTGGTATTGTATTCCCGCACCTTGGCATATTCAACTGTGGTGAGTGCTTCAAAAGACCATCGAATGGGCATGCAATCGGCGGCCATGTGTTGAAAGGTGTCCAGTTGAAGTCTGCCATAGATTTTAATGTAACCACCCAGTAGAAGTTGTGGGATAAGCACAATTGGAACTGTCGAAATGGCTGAAACTTCTGATCGAGCACTTGAGGAAATCAAAAGTCCTGTCGAGATGCCCACACTCGATGTGAGTAAACTGATGACAAATGGAAGCATAATATTGGAAGTTGGGCGTACAAATATCCAAACAAATCCCATAATAATACTCATTTGAAGAATGGCTATGAGCATTTGTGCGCCATAGACAGAGGTCAGGTACGCCGGTGTGTTTAATCCGGAACGGCGTTCTCTGCTGAGGATGGGACGAGCGCTGACGACCTCACGAGCCACATTGTTGCACCCCAACCAAAATGCAGACGCTGCGATTAAAAATAGAGTGGGATGAATTCCGTTATCGAGTTGTAAAAAACGGATAATCATCGGGATCTTTTCCAATGCGGGTTTGATCTCCATTTCTTGAAGGTCAGAGCCCTGGTTGAAAAAGAGAACCGACAGAAGTAAGCCAATGACCAGTGCTTGTAAGCCTTGAACCAACAATGCGGTTTTGTCTCGTTTTTTTCGTGTGAAATAGCGGGTCAGCAAGATGAATGACTGTTGAAGATAAGATGGTCTTTGTGCGAGATGAATGTCACCTTCAGATTTTGAGTGCTTCTGTTGTTGCCGTTCGGCCACAAACTTTGCGAAGATCTTGCTGGTTCGGTATGCTGCTGACCAAGCTTCTGGTGCCATTGGTTGTGCTGGGTTTTCAAGACTGTCTACAACAAAATCAGCTGGGTTGACACCCATTTTCATTTGCCGGCCACTGACTCTGCTGACAAAGTTGACCGACTCCTTTTTGGTCGGCCCATAGTATGCCAGGTGTCCGCCTTTTGCCAAAAGAATAAGGTTGTCCATGATGTGAAAGGCTTCGACACGGGGCTGATGAATGGTCATAATGATTGTTTTGCCTGCGTCAGCCAATGTGCGGAGGGTGTGAAGGACTTCTAGAGTGGAAGTGGCATCTAAACCTGAGGTGGGTTCGTCCAAAAAAAGAACGGCTGGTTCAGTGAGGAGTTCAATGGCAATGTTTACCCGCTTTCGTTGTCCACCCGAGATCCCACGGCGCATCTCATCGCCAATAATCGAGTCACGTATGTGTGCCAGTCCAATTTCGGTCAGAATACGCTGTACTTGATTTTGGAGGACTGCCGAAGGGGTGTTGGGTGGCAATCGCATTTTCGCCGCAAACATCAATTCTTCAAAAACGGTCAAATCACTGTGGACCAAATCCTGCTGAGGTACATAGCCCATTGCGGAGCTGAGCCGGTCAAAATGGCTGTGTAAATCTTCGTTATTGAAGCAAACACTGCCCGAAGTGGGGGTGATCTTACCAGTGAGAACTTCCAACAAACTGGTCTTACCTGCGCCAGATGGTCCCATTAAGGCAACAATCTCTCCTGGGTAAACGCTGAGAGAGATTTCATTCAAAATGGTCAATCCATTGTGGAGGGTTCGACCCACATTTCGAACATCAACTTGAACCTGAATATTTGCATTGACACCCTTTAGCGTTTTGAGGGGCAGCAAGAGCTTCATTTGGCCGATATTAAGCGGGTCTTGAAAGGTGAATGCGGTTTTTGACCCTATTGGTACACCGTTAATATAGGTCCCATTTTCAGAGCCGAGGTCTGTAATGAACAGGTTACCATCTCGAATGGTCAGCTCTGCGTGTTGTGCTGAAACTGTGGGATGTTCAATTCTAATCTGAGACTCAGCACTGCGACCGATGATTAAAACGCCATTGTCGGGAAGTTCTCCTTCATAGCGGTAAATGAGATCACGGTCTTGGGTACTGCTTAACTGTATAAACCAGCGCTCTCGAATGCTGTTGGGGACTTTGAAAGAACCCAAGGCCAGTTCATCTTCTTTTTTTAATGGGGTCCAGTCAGAGATGGGTACATTGTTGATAAAGGTTCCGTTTGAACTGTTGAGGTCTCTAATGAGTAGGCCTTGTGGGCTTAATCGAATTTCACAATGCCGTCTGGAAACAAAAGGATACTCCAAAATGAACTGGGCCGGTGGTTCCCGCCCAATGGTCATAGAGACCATTTTCATCATGACTGTGCCTTGCTCAATCTCTTCATTGAGGGTTTGTTCAAAGTATTGCCGTGCGAGCTGTGCGACTCGGACGGGGGTGTGCCCGATCTGGATAACATCGTTGGCACTCACCACTGCTTTCGTGATTCGACGGCCGTTATAGTAGGTTCCGCCAAAGCTACCAAGATCATTTATTTCAAACTGTTCGTGACCAATTGATAGAATAGAAAGGTGTTTTCTTGAAATATTTGGAATATTCAGTTGAATATCACATTCCGGATCTGAGCCAACTGTCAGGGCTTGAAACTTAGGCATGCATTAAACCGTACGGGATTAAACAGAAACTTGAGTATAGCATGATGTCTATTTTGTGTGTATTCACTTATTTCAGAAGTAATAGAGGGCCTTTGATGCGATATTACAGACTTTTTCAATCTGTCTTGATAGAATGAGCATAGCTGTACAAAGGAGAAGAGATGTCAGATCAGCTCTTTCGGTTGTGGGAAAAGCTCCAGATTGAACTCCCTGAAGATGCAGTTCCATATTTTAAACCAAAACACATTGCTCTTCTTCAGTGGTTTTGGCAAAGCAGGCAATTGCAATCGGCCAGTGAAGACCCCTCTTTTATTCAGCAGTGTTTGAAAGAACAGGTCGAACGAATAGCAAGCGCCCGTGTCGACATTATGGTTGAAGCCGAGCAAAATGGTTTTGAGCTTCCACCCGCTGAGCCCACACTAGAGGCATTTTGCAATGCCGTGACTTGGTGGGGGCAACAGTCAGAATGGGGAGCATGGTTAAGTGAAGTCGACGGTGAGTTGAAACAGTTTGGTTATGCAGCTGAACGCCCGTCGCCAAACTACAATGTGCAAGACATCGAGTTGATTCAAAAATGGTTGTTTAAACAACGTAAACAGCATGCTCGGGTTGAAAAACTCGAACGACTCGCCTCTCAACTTTCATTTGACTGCCCAACATTGGATACACCTTACCGTGAAGATCAAATTGAGCAACTCGAGCAGGTCTTAAATGTACGGGCTGAACTTTGGTCTCAGTTTGAGACTATCGAACAATCAGTTCGAGAATACGATTGGGACCTCAAAGTTGCTGTTGAAATGCGAACCAAACAACACTTGAGCATTGTCCGTCAAGAAGTGGAGCAACAAATTGCATGGCGGTCAAAAATGATGGACCTAAATTCAAAATTGAACGCTGTGAACAGTCAGCCCTCTGAATTTTCAATGCCCATTAAGCCTGA
The DNA here is from genome assembly GCA_036146655.1 of Myxococcota bacterium. Lineage (GTDB taxonomy): Bacteria > Myxococcota_A > UBA796 > UBA796 > UBA796 > JAYYJC01. Next base: position 4,723 of record JAYYJC010000516.1, read on the forward strand.
GGTGGTTGAAGCTGCTCAAAATCGGTTAATTTTTCATGAGCGCTGTGAAGAGATCATCAATTCCAATCAAAAGAAGTGGCTTTTGCCATGGCATCGCAGCAAGATAAATGTGCCGCATCCACCCTATGACGAAGGCACTTTCAAACAATACCAAGACGACTTGGCGCCTTATCTCCTTCAGTCAAAATTGTGGTTAATTGCAGTGATGGGCGGTTTGGTTCTTTTAAGTGGATTTATTTTGACAATATAGGGGAGAGGGTTTCAGCGATTTTATGCGCTGCAAGTTCTGAGCCTGGTGCTTTAAAATGTGTGGCGTCTCCCCAAAGTCGAGGATCAGAAGGAACGGCTGAGCGGACATCTGCCAAAGGAATACGAAAACGTTCAGCTGTGTCTTTGACCAGTTGATTGTACCCATCAAGGCTTTCAATGCTATTTTCAGGACTTTGTTGAAACAGTAGGACAGCTTCACCGACATTTTGCTGTGCCAATGTACCTGTATCATCTGGCCCAGCGCGGAACGCATGGGTGACGAGGATTGGCCTTATTTTAAGGGGTTGTATCCCTCTTAAAAAATTGTGAATTCGACGCTCGAGTTCATCACGGTGATTTCTTGAAAAATGATGATCTGACCATGATGCAGGAACAATTCTTTTCTGTTGAAGGTTGCGTTTTAAAAGACGAAATAGGGCAAAATCACCTTTTTCCAGAATGGATGGCGGGGCAGCGCCAACGGCTTGATGGTTCAATGAGAGGACCTCTCTGAGATCATTTGGTCCATGATACATGACGACCCAGTCGGGTTTGATGTCTTGAGCGAAACGCTGAATGTCTGTCAATGAGCCTGAATAAATCTCGCCTGGAATGCCGGCATTAATCACCTCTATCGTTTTGTCAGGATGTGCTGCTTGAAGTTTCCCTTGAAGTTGCGCAGGCCATGTCAGTGCATCTGTTGGCGCATAAATGTCAAAAGTGGTCGAGCCACCGATACACCATATTCGAATACGATTGTCACTTGCTGGGGCTGTGGGAGGTGGTCCTCTGAAGCCCAAAGAGTTGATCGATATCTGATACAGCCATCCATTCAGTTCGGCACCAGGTCTGAGTTGAGGGCGCTCTCCTGACTGATGATGATACAGTCCGTCCGGACGACCGTCTACCCAAAAAGCCCCGTAAGCCAACCGCTCCCCAAGTGCTGTCAATCCATTTAATGTCAGCAAGGTGAAAACGGTCAGAAATAGACTCAGCAGTGCTTTCTTGAGCATTCTGTCTTAGATGACGCTACTGTCACGCAAAACAGTCAAGATCTTTGTCACAGTGGGTCGGTCTCTCCGGCTTAAGGCAAATGCACGTGGGTGGTGCTCACGGAGGCGATCACTGCTGTTTTGATTGTGAATGTCTAGGGTTTGAAAGGGAACAAACAAGTCGTCGTGTTCCATGACCACCAAATCTGATTCTCTCAGAGATTGAAGCAGATTTAGGCCGTCACTTAGAGAGCCCACCAAAAGTGAGTGGGCTTCATGGTCATAAGAGTTGTTCCATTGATCCTTGAGTGTGTTGCGTTGTAGGTCAGCAAAGACCCATCGGGTCAAACCATTGCTTAACTTATCGCCATCTCTTTGAAATACGACATTTTGCGTGCTGGCGAGACCGTTCAAACGGCCTGTTTCTGTCGGTGCGATGACTAAAGTTTGTCCAATTTGATTTGTGTAGATATCGGGCGTTGACATGTGCTGTCTCCAAAAGTGTTGAGAGCAATGTCTTGCAAATAGCCGATTTTAGCCAATTGCGGTAGAAGATTGGCGTCTTCGGTATCCGAATGCCACCATGCTAAGAAGAACCAGAAGCCATTGTGCCGGATGGGCGGTGCTGCTACAACCTGAGCGCTTTTCAGAGTCTTCTTCATCGCTATTCCCTGCATTGTTGCCCATTGAGTCGGGGTTCACAATTCCAGGGACTTCACACCACGCCCGAGTACCGTCGTCACATCTGAGGCGCATTTCATCATCAATCCAATCTAAAAAGGCATCTACTCTGGTATCGACTCCACCGGTCTCAAAACAATCACTGTCGTCATAAGCGTGAGAGGTGACACCCACCACTCGAAGAGCACCATTCATTTCTAAGAAACTCGGTCCCCCTGAGTCTCCGTGACATTTGCGAACTTCTTCTGTCAATGCACCCACTTGAAACTCATAGCGCCCAAGTTCAGAGATGGTCGAAGCGCCCTGTTGTTTTATTGCAAAAGTCCCCTGAGGTGGGGCGTCGAACTGAGAGGTGGCTGTTTGCTGTCCCCAGCCAACGACATTGACTTCATCTCCAACATTGAGTAATTCTCCGAGGTTGTCGGTTGGTAGATAGGCATGAGGAATGTCTGTGATAGGTCTGTCTAGAAATACCAACGCAATGTCATTGTTCTCTGCAATGCCAATGTCAAAATCCTGCATGTCAAAATCAGGATGGGCCACCCAATCCCAAGCCGCAACCGCATCTTCGGGCCAAGGAGAGCTGGGATTGGAACCATCCCAACTGGTCAGATCACTTTGTCGAGACCAGCGGACTTCTAGATTTTCAACAGTTCCAAAACCAAATGTCAGTGCGGACTCATCAATACAATGTGCAGCGGTCAAAACGACATCTGGGGCAATTAATGTGGATGAGCAGATAAAAGAGTGAAGCGGTTGATCTCCGAAGCCACTGAAGCTGATCAGTCCATCCATCAGTAGCCCTCCAGCCATGGGATAGTCGTCTGCGGTTGCATTCACCCCATTGATAATTGGATCAGGATCCACATGAGTGAGAGACAAATCATCTGCGTGAGCCAACGAAATCATAAAGGCCAACATAATTACTCCTGTTTTATTTTTTGAACACCGACCGTGTAACGCAAAATAGAATGTCTCAAAGTTTTCAGACAATCAATTCACAATCCTCTTTTATTTGACAAAAAGGTGTAAAGAGCAATCCAATTTGTGTGAATGTCTTGAGATTTAGGGACTAAACAGATATAAAATTATTTGTTGCACAACTTGCGCAATAAATATTGCAAGATTTGTTTGATTGATGAGAAGCATGTGATGTACACTTTAATAAACCCCTCTAAGGTTATTCCATGTCTGCTCTCCTCTATACTGATCACGCAATGCGTCGCCGCTATGGCCGTAGCATCTCGGATGATGCCATTAATGCAACACTGGATTTTGGGCGCCGCTACTGGAATCATGGATCTATGGTTTACCGCTTGGATCGGCGGTCAGTCGCTAAGGCTAAAGAACAGGGTTACAATATTAGAGAGCATGAGGGTATTCATGTGGTGCTTTCGCGTGATGGCATTATCCTCACGGCATATCGAAACCGAAACTGCAAGCGTCTACCCAGATAGATACAAATTCATATTTTGACTAAGGACCAATGGTCCTTTTTTTGTTTTTCTGGAGAAACTTATCACTAATTTTATTCCACCGCTGTCCAATGCCGAGCATGTTCGCCTCTGGAAAAACGGCATGCAACATCTCTTTCGAAGCAATGGGGTTACTCAAGCCGAAGTTGCAGAGCGTATGTCGAAGTTGGTTCGGAGAACCACCGGCGAAACCACCAGTTCTAGTACTTTTGTTAGTGCTTTGTCTCGATTTGTAAATGCAAAAAACTCAGCCTTTCCTGGATGGTTTCAAAAGGTCGAGACTCGTCTGATCCCGCTTGCGCTTGCCATCGGCCTTGAAAACGATCAAATCCTTTGGACATTGCTCCATCAAAGTGCTGGATTAGTGTCTTCAGAGCCCAGCATCTGGCATTCTGCATGGCCAGGGTGTCGAGTTGAGGTACCCATCGAACTTTCGGGTCGGAGTCTGGATGCCATTGCGGTAGAAATTGAGCAGCATTGTCGTGACATGGCCGTCATTCATCAATCGCCATGGTTCTTCTTTGTGGGTGAGCAAGGGACAGGGTGTACGCACTGTGTCAATCGGATTAATGAACGGCTTGAATTGCCCCTCGAGATCATTGAGTTTACGAATATGCAGCGTGCGCAAACACTGCGTCGACTTGATAATTCCGTCAAAATGGTCATTGTACGGCACGGAGAATGGGTGCCCAATGGTCTAGATCGCAGTTACGCCATCACAGACTGGGGTCTCAGAGAGTTGGATATTCTGGTTCATAAACTGGTTCCACAAGTGGCTCAACATACGGCCAGTACCATCAAACAATATTACGAGGCCTGTGTTCAAAATCCGAATATGCTTGGCCATGATCTTCGTGCCAAAACACTTATTGAAACATTGGCCATTGTCGTTCAAAGTGATGTGCCTGAAACCTCAGCGACCTTACAACAAATTGTGGCCAAAGAACAATGGCGTCAAGCTTGTCTGCGTGCACCACAACTATCAGAGTTTGGAATGCTCTCATGGTCAAAGTTGTGTTGGAGTTTCATCATCGAATTCCCAATTGGAAAAATAATTTCTCTCACAGAAGCAGAAGAGCGAATTGGCTATTTAGAAGCACATCAGGGATTTGAACTACACAATTCTGAGTATGCGCTCAAAGTCATTGAACAATTAGAGACTGCATCCAAATCAAAACGTCAAGAAGCCATTGATGCACTTCGTAGATGGGTTCATCTGAGTTGTGGTAAACGGACATTGGATTTGTTGATTGAAGGTGATCTCCTACAATACGATGTCGAGACAGACTCTCTTTACTTGCCTTCAAATGTCTTGGGTTGGGCGTGTTTGTTTCCGGAGATAATTGAACCCTTTTCAAGGCCAATGGCCCATCATCCTCATCTGTCAGACATTGTTAAGGCATTGTGTGTCAATGGTCTCAATTGGTCTCAACTCAATCTTTTATTGCGTCATCTAAAAAAAGATAATCCTCTTTTGGTGGCCAAGCTCTTTTTGGTTTTTTTGGCACAGTACCCTCAGCCTATTTCTGAAAACATTGAAAAATATGTGGCTTTGGTTTGTGGTGCACTTTTTCAAACCGGTTTGATATTGCCTTATGAACGGGAGTTTTTAATTGAAACACTTCAATCTCTTTCTCAGACCTATGCCAGCCAACTTCCGATCATATGTACCTCGGCCGAAGAACAATTGTGGTGCCACCTTCCTCGAAAAGCCATTGCAAAGGGATGGCGCCTACCCAACCGCATTCAGCTGCAAGCGTATCTACCTTACCAGTGCCCACCGCAAAACATATCCGAATGGTATCAGTGGCATCCAAGACCACCCTTTTCCATTTCTGCTGAAGCTGTACTGATTTGGCATATGAAAAATGGCGACCCCCAAAGTGTGATGTTGCTTGCGGAGTCTTTTGATTTTTCTGCTTGGCATCAATTGTCCCTTCCAATTCGTCTGAATGCTCTACAAGTAAGTGAATTTTCGGTACGGACCCCATTGGCATTTCAGCACATTGTGGATCGTCTTTTCGAGAATCAGCCAAAGGAGCTTAGTCTTCCGCCTATGCATTTTGAACTCCTGTGCAACAGTGTCGAACAACTGGGCTGGTCGCAGTTGCGGTCCCTGTGTTCAGATTG